>JAHELX010000154.1 GCA_024643945.1 Anaerolineales bacterium | reverse complement strand
ACATGTCATGCTGAGCGCCAGCGAAGCATCTCGTTGGTGCGAAAACGGGACCCTTCGCTACCGCTCAGGGTGACAAAAGAGCGTAAACGTGGCCACCCGTTCGACTTTGACATGGCCCTACTCCGTTGCGACAGGGTCTTGACAGGCAGACCGTTTCGTGGTATTTTGTAATCGAAACGTTTCGACTAAGCGTTTCGACTAAGCGTTTCGATTAGTTGTGTCCTCATAATAGCACTCCTATTTATCCTCAAGAGGTAGCTATGCCTACGATGATAGATGTGGCCAAACGAGCTGGCGTTGCTGTAAGCACGGTCTCCTACGCGCTAAATGGCACGCGGCCTATTTCCGAAGAGACCCGGCAGCGCATCTTTGCGGTGATGGAGGAGCTCGGATATCGGCCGCATGCCCTCGCGCGCGGCTTGGCCAGCAAGCGCAGCAGAATCATTGCTCTCCTTTTTCCCGCTCCAGAGCGTGGCCTGGGCTTCACGGAACTCGAGTTTGTCACAAACGCAGCCGACGCCGCCAGAGAAAACGGTTATCACCTGATACTGTGGCCGTCTGAAATGCACGATCCTAACGAACTGCGGCAGTTGACCCAGCAGGGTTTGGTAGATGGTATGATCGTCATGGAAGTGCGCCTGCATGACGAACGCATTGACTTGTTGCGCGAGATAGGCTTTCCCTTCAGCATGATCGGGCGATGCGCGGACACAACCGGCATCGGCTGTGTGGACATTGATTTTGAGCAAACTGTGCAAGAGGCAGTTAACTATCTAGCTGATTTGGGACACACACACATTGCTTTCTTGAATCAATCCCAGTCAGTATTCGACTCGGGTTATGGCCCGGCGGTGCGGGCGCAGGCCAGGTTCGAGCAGGTGGTGCAAACCGCCGGCCTAAAGGGTATAACACGGTTCTGTCATACCGCGCCGCGAGCCGGATACGAAGCATTTAATGACCTGTTGGCCGAGTGTTCCAACTTGACCGCGCTCGTAGCCATGAATGAACGGGCTGTTCCAGGCGTCATGCAGGCCATCGCTGACCGGGACTGGCGCATCCCCGATGACTTTTCGTTAATTGTCATCGTCTCGTCGGCGCGCATGGCCGAGATGATGATGCCCCCCTTGACGACGGCGGATGCCCCGACCGCCGAACTGGGTCGCCTGGGGGCTGAGCTATTGATCCAGCAACTGGAAGCACAAGAACAGAGCGCACTACAAGTGTTGGTGCCGTGTCGCCTCGTCGTGCGCAGCAGCTCCGGCCCTTGCCGCCGGAACCCCGGTGCGCGCCCCCAATGAACGTGTGAGGGCCGGTTTTCGGCGAAATTAGCTAGAAGGGATTTGTACAAAGCTGTACTGAGGAGCGTTTTCTCGGAAAGTAAATAAGAAAAGGAGATACCGTCTACCGCCAAGTGAGCCGGTATCTCCCTGGATTAGCAAAGCACTTAGGACATACCCAGCATATTTTTCGCTGGGTTTAGCCCTATGACTTTACCTGTGTATAGTATACCCCTTATCAATGCAATTTGCGAAAAATGTTCTTTGGCAGAAACGTTTGGGAGTGAACTGCAAAAGTTTTGGTTGTCCTTTGTTGCTTTGTCCTCCCTAAAACTTCCTCTGGGACTTTCCGAGAGAACTCAGAATTGAAAGGGGGTGAGAAAAAACCACTTCCCGGCCACTCTTGCTTATCGGCTCGATACTATTCACAAAGGAGGATCGAGATGTCTGCAAAAATGTTAAGGCTGTTGTCCATTGGGCTGGCAATTGCCATGTTGATGGGATTGGTGGCATGCCAGGCTACTCCGCCGGCGCCCACTGCCACTGAGCCTGCAGCCGCGCAGCCTCAGGAGACGCCTGCTGAAGCCATGCAGCCTCAGGAGACACCTACCGAAGCGATGCAGCCTCAGGAGACACCTACCGAAGCTGCGCCGCCTCAGGAGCAGCGTGTCCTCAAGGTGTGGCACTATGAATCAGATACCGGCGCTATGGGGATTGCCTGGGCTGAGGCTATGAAGGAATTCGAAGCCACGCACCCGGGTGTCAAAATAGAGTTTGAACAGAGAGGCTTCGAGGAGATCCGACAAACGGCCGGCATGATCTTGAACTCGGACGAGGCGCCGGATGTCATGGAGTATAACAAAGGCAATGCGACCTCCGGCCTGTTGTCGCAGCAAGGCCTGCTCACCGACCTGACGGAAGAGGCCAAGGCGCGTGGCTGGGATAAGATCTTGAGCCCCGGCCTTCAGACGACCTGCCGCTATGAGAATGGCATCATGGGGTCCGGCTCGTGGTACGGTGTCACCAATTACGGCGAGTATGTTATGGTCTATTACAATAAAGACATGTTCAAGAAGTATGAAGTGGAGGTGCCCACCACCCTGGAAGAGTTTGAGGCTGTGATGGACAAATTCGTTGAGGCGGGCATCACTCCCCTGGCTGTTGGTGCCAGCGAGTATCCGGCGCAGCATATCTTCTATGAACTGGTTCTCAGCCAGGCTAACCGGGATTTCATTAACGCCTTCGAGCTTTACCAGGGCGATGTCGACTTTCATGGGCCGGAGTTTACCTTCGGGGCAGAAAAGATGGCCGAGTGGGTCGAAAAAGGTTATATCAGTAAGGACGCCACAGGCATCCCGGCTGAGGATATGGGCATCTCCTTTATTAGTGGTGAGTATCCGATTATGATATCCGGCAGTTGGTGGTATGGCCGGCTCATGAACGAGATCACGGACTTCGAGTGGGGTTCGTTCCTCTTCCCCGGTAACACGCTCAACGCCGGCTCCGGCGGCAACAACTGGGTTGTGCCCACCAAGGCCAAGAACAAGGACCTGGCCTATGACTTCATCGACATTACTATGCAACAGAATATTCAGACTATCCTGGGTAATGCCGGTGGTATCCCGGTCAATGCCGATCTGACCCAGGTTACTGACCCCAAAATCCAGGAATTGATCCAGAACTTTGATGCCATGAACAAGAATGACGGGTTTGCCTTCTACCCCGACTGGCCTGTGCCCGGTTACTATGATATATTGGTAGCCGAGATTCAGGAACTGATCGCAGGCACGAAGACCACCTCAGAAGTGCTCGACAGTCTCGCCGCTCCGTATCAGGAAAACCTGGCCAGCATGCAGTAAGCATGGCATCAGCCATTCAAGTTTTGAAGGTGCAACGCACTTTCGTGTTGTCGAAAACCGCTGGAATTGCGTCAAAATGTGCGTTTTGAGATCGACCAAGTGCGTTGCACCTGCCTTTAGAAGGGTAGGTGGATGACACACGCAGGTTCGTCGTCGAACGTGAAGCCGATTTCCGCAACCCCCCTGGGATCCGCCGCAGGGATAGGCACACGTTCTTCTCTCCCAAAAGGGTACGCGCTATTTCTGATCCCCGGCCTGCTCGCGACCCTGCTTATTATCGTCGCTCCCTTCCTGGTCAATGTCGGCGTCAGTTTTACCAAGTGGCAGGGAATAGGCACGCCCACCTGGATCGGTTTAGCCAACTATCAGAAGGCGATGGGCGACGCTACCTTTTGGGCTTCGTTCAGAAACAACCTGGCCATGATTGTGGCCATGACGGTCATCCCGACGATTATCGGGCTGTTGTTATCGGCCATACTATTTGACTACATTGCCAACAAATTCAGCAAAGGCGTGTCCAATTTTTTCCGGGCCGGATTCTATTTACCCCAAATTCTGCCTGTGGTGATTGCCGGCGTCGTCTGGCGGTGGATTCTGCAGCCGAATTGGGGTGTCTTGAACTGGTTTCTGAACGCGGTCGGGCTTGGCTTCCTGGCCCATAACTGGCTAGGGGATGCAAACACTGCTTTGTTATCGGTCATGGGGATTATGGTCTGGTTCCAGATCGGTTATCCGCTGATCATCTTTATGGCCGCCTTGCAGAGAGTCGATCCGGAATTGTCGGAGGCGGCCGCGGTTGATGGGGCGACGTGGTTACAAAGGTTTTTCTACATCACTATCCATCAAATTCGGCCGGAAATATTCGTGGTGGTGCTGACAACCATGATCCACGCGCTGAAAATCTTCGCTCAAATTTTCGTCTTAACCAGAGGCGGGCCAGGCAGAGCGACCATTGTCCCCTCTTACTTTGCCTATCAGAACTTTTTTGAAAGAGCGAATGTGGGCTATGGGGCCACCATTGCCACGGTGATGACCATCATCATCATCCTGCTGACCTTTGTGTTCATCAACGTGCAATCCAGGCAGGAATTTGTAGAGGGTTTCTGATATGGCCAGTGCAACACAAGGCATCAACAGCGTAACCGTCGTACCCCGCATCATTCACGGAGTGGGCAAATATCTTGCCTTGATGGCCCTGCTTGCGCTGTTGGTGATTATGCTCTTTCCGTTTGCCATTGTAACCATCAACGCATTTAAAACCCCAGCCGAGTATTCCAGCAATGGTCCCATGAGCCTGCCTCAAGGTATATACGTGGATGGTATTGTAGCTTTCTGGAATAGGGTGGACTTTACAGGTAAATTATTAAACAGCGCCATCATCAGCATAACAGTGGCGGTATTGGGTGTTGGACTCTCATTGTTTAATGCGTTTGCCCTGGGCATAGGCAAGATCAAAGGGAGAGTTTTGTTCCTGGTGTTGTTTATGATGGCGAATACGCTGCCACAAGAAGCGCTGGCGTATCCCTTGTATTATTTCGCCAAGTTCTTGAATATATATAACACACGATTTGCGGTTATCCTGGTATTCATGGTGATACAAAGTGCTTTTGGTACATATTTGTTGTCCTCAGTGTTTAGCGCATTCCCCAGAGAGATGGTTGAAGCGGCTTTAATTGATGGCTGTAATAAGGTGCAATTACTGTTTAGCGTTATCGTGCCGATCAGTATGCCATCACTCTCAGTGCTGTTTGTGTTCTTCTTTATCTGGACGTGGAATGAATTCTTCCTGCCAATGATCCTGCTCATCTCTAATTCGCGATGGACGGTTCCGCTTGCCATTGCCATACTTCAGGGGCAACATAATATGGACGCCACTATGTCGAGCGCATCTGCTTTACTCGGCCTTCTTCCGTGTATACTTTTCTTCATCCTCTTTCAGAGGACACTGACAAGGGGAATTACCGCAGGGAGCATAAAGTAAAAACGATGAAATTCACAGATGGTTACTGGCACATGCGTCCAGGTGTCACGCCGTACTTTCCCGTTCGCGTGCATGAAGTTGAGATCGAGTCGGATGCGCTGACTGTCTACGGCCCAACCGGGCGCCTGACCCATCGCTTCGATACCCTGAACCTTCCTCTGTTGACGGTGCGTTTTTCATCTCCGATGCCCGATGTCATCCGCGTGCAGATGTATCATCATAAGGGGAGGCGGCTGAGAAAGCCCGAATTCGAGCTCCATACGCAGCAAGCACCAGACGTGGAGATGCGCGACGACGCACAGGCGGCCACGCTGACCAGCGGACGCCTGACCGTGCGCGTGGAAAAGGAAGGCGATTGGCAGATCGAGTTCAAGGACGGCGAGCGGGTCATCACTGGCAGCGGCTGGCGGGGCATGGGCATCGTTGACACCGACGAGGGGCGCTACATCCACGAACAACTGGCGTTGGGCGTCGGCGAGTGTGTCTACGGCCTGGGCGAGCGGTTCACGGCCTTTGTCAAGAACGGCCAGGTGGTTGATCTGTGGAACGAGGACTGTGGTACCAGCAGCGAACAGGCCTACAAGAATGTACCATTCTACCTCACCAACCGTGGCTATGGCGTGTTCGTCAACCATCCGGAGCGGGTGTCCTTTGAAGTCGCGTCTGAAAAGGTCGGGCGCGTGCAGTTCGGCGTGCCGGGGGAGTACCTGGAGTATTTCCTCATCTACGGGCCATCGCCCAAAGAGGTGCTGACCCGGTACACGGCGCTCACGGGGCGGCCGGCGCTGCCGCCGGCGTGGTCGTTCGGCCTGTGGCTGAGCACCTCGTTCACAACCGATTACGATGAGGACACGGTCACCAGCTTTATCCAGGGCATGGCCGATCGTGACCTGCCATTGCACGTGTTCCATTTCGACTGCTTTTGGATGAAAGAGTTCCACTGGTGCAACTTTGAGTGGGACAGTCGCATCTTTCCTGACCCGGAAGCGATGCTGAAGCGGCTGAAGGCGCGGGGCCTGCACATCTGCGTCTGGATCAACCCCTACATCGCCCAGCGGTCTGCGCTCTTTGCCGAAGGGATGGAACGGGGGTATCTGCTCAAACGGCCGGACGGTGACGTGTGGCAGTGGGATATGTGGCAGTCGGGGATGGGCATTGTGGATTTCACCAACCCTGATGCGCGCCGCTGGTTCGGCGACAAGCTGCGCGCGCTGGTGGATATGGGCGTGGATTGCTTCAAGACCGACTTTGGTGAGCGCATCCCGACGGATGTGGCCTATTTCGACGGCTCGGACCCGGTCAAGATGCACAACTATTACTCATATCTGTACAACAGGACGGTGTTTGAGGTACTGGAAGACAAGCTGGGCAAGGGGGAAGTGATCCTTTTTGCGCGATCGGCCACGGCGGGAGGCCAGCAGTTCCCCGTTCACTGGGGTGGCGACTGCATCGCCACTTTTGAGTCCATGGCCGAGAGCCTGCGTGGTGGCCTGTCGTTGTGCCTGTCGGGGTTCGGCTTTTGGAGTCACGACATTGGGGGATTCGAGCAGACGGCTTCGGCCGATGTGTACAAGCGTTGGTGTGCATTTGGCCTGCTGTCTTCGCACAGCCGGCTGCACGGCAACAAGTCGTATCGCGTGCCCTGGCTGTTTGATGAGGAAGCCGTGGATGTGCTGCGCTTCTTCACCAAGCTCAAGTGTCGTCTGATGCCCTACCTGTTTGGCGCAGCCTGCCAGGCGCACGAGACGGGCGTTCCCGTCATGCGAGCGATGATGCTCGAGTTTCCGAGCGACCCGGCGTGCGATTACCTTGATCGCCAGTACATGTTAGGTGAATCCCTCCTCGTTGCGCCGGTATTCTCGCACGATGGTGTCGTCACGTATTACCTTCCTGCCGGACGCTGGACGAATTTCTTCACCGGTGAGGTCAAGGAGGGTCCAGGCTGGGTGCACGAGACGCACGATTTTATGAGCATGCCGTTGATGGTGCGGCCCAATTCCGTCATCGCGGTGGGCAGGCATGAGGATCGACCGGACTATGACTATGGCGACGGCGTCACCTTGCAGGTGTACGAGTTGGCGGACGGGGAACATGTTGCCGCCGTTATTCCCTCAATAGCAGGCAGCCTGGATGTGACGTTTGAGGTGAAGCGCGAGGGCCGTATGATAACCGTGAAGCGCCAGGGGGCATCCAAACGATGGCAGCTTTTGCTGGTGGGTATCGAATCGATTGCGTCTGTGGAAGGTGGTGCGCTAGAAAGCAGCACAAAGGGTGTGCTTGTGACACCGACGCACGATGCGGATTGCCTCAAAATTTCGCTGGACGTTACGGCACAAGGTACACGCATTGGGCTTGAAGGTGTGTCTTTGGATTAAGCCTCTATTTCGACGTCTTGTTCGAAGTAATGGCGCAACTGATGCTTGATCTCGTCATCCGTCACCAGCTCGTCAAACAGCGCCCAGTGCGCTGCTGACAGCTTTTCCTGACGCGGCCTTGAGCGCAAGCTCATGGTGCGCGCAATTTTTAACACGTTTTCGGCGTGCTCCCTGTGGCCGATGCGTGCTTCGGCCACGGCCTGTAAAATGAGGCCGCGGGGGGTAAGGTTGCCGGATTCCAAGAGTACTCCCAATGCAGAGATCACCTCCTGCGGCGGCTGGTCCACTCGCAGGGCAGCCTCGGCCCATGCCTCGTGCCCCTCATCGAACTCCAGCGGGTTCATTTGCGCCACGCGTTTCCAGTGTTTCATGGCCTGGTCGGACTTACCCTCACTGATGGCCAGTATTCCCTGGTAGAATCCTTTGCGCAGCGGATTCTTCTCCTGGTTCAGATATTCGTGGGCGCGTTCCAGGTCGCCAGTTTCCCACATCATTTGGTAAAGAGGAAACACGTAGCCGGGGGTGTGGCCGTGGCCAGCCCATGCCTGGTCCCAGGCCGCCAGAGCCTCGTCTACCCGGCCCTGCGCCCGATAGAAGTCGAAGAGCGACAGATAGGCTTCGGTTTTGTCGTCCGAGTCTGTGGCAAGCCTGGCAGCGCGTTGCAGGTTCTCTTCTGCCTCCTCCATACGGCCCAGCGCTTCGCACTCCAAGCCGATCGTCAGCCATAACTGGTGATCACCGGAATGGGCCACTGCCTGGGCGCGCAATTCATCCAGGCCGGCCTCTACCTGTCCCATATCAATGCGTGTCATGGCCATCACCCGTTGCCAATTGTCCTTACTTTCGGGGGCTATCTCCCTCAGGCGTTGGTAGAGCTGCATCGCTTGCTCAAACTCGCCCTGGATGTAATGGATCTCTGCCTGTCTGGTCAGGCTGAGCAGGAATAGGCTGCGTAACCCAGGTCGCCGATCCAGTAAAGCTGGCTTGAGACCAGAAAGACGGTCGCTCAGGCGTTGGAAACTATCATATGCGCTCTCGTAGTCGCCTTGCGCCATGTTCGACACGGCGCGCGCATAGATGTCTTCGTAGCTGTCTGATACCCACATCGGTTTACGTGTCATCTCTTAGAGTCCCTGTAGAATGTTGATTTTGTTGGCTCGCAGGCACAGAAGTTCATTATAGCATGGCCTATGTTCAGGTCAAACGGTGCGGTCCGAGATCAGCAATTCTCATTTCCGCACTGTAGCTCACAAAAGGTAGGACAAGCTGTTAGCTTGTCCTACAAGATACGGGTTTCAAAATGAGAATTGCTGAATCCTCTGCCTACTGGTTGACAGCGTCGCCGATTCGAGTAAAGTAAAGCCAGGGATGGCAGGGATGTTCGGGACATCTTCGAAATCTTCGGATGGAGCTGAGTCCCGCACCCTGAAGGGGTAGGGGGAAGAATGACGGTTCAACTGATAGCGCTAGACCTGGACGGCACTTTGATGGGAGAGGCCCAGGTCATTGCCCAACGCAGCCGCCGTGCCGTGCAGAGGGCGATAGACCGAGGGTGCCGGGTAACGATTGCTACTGGCCGGGGCTTCCCGCCGGCTGCTCGTTTCGCGCGAGACCTGGGGGTAAACGCGCCCCTGATCTGTTACCAGGGCGCGCTGATCCGGGATCACCAGGACGGGACCATCGTCCACACGGCCACTATCCCTCTAAACGTGGCTCGAGAGGTGATCGCCTTTTCGCAGACACGTCAACTGAACCTGCAAGTGTATATGCAGGACGGGCAGGCTTACACAGACCGGGTAACTCTTGCCATTACCCGCATCGCTGATGTGTCGGGCGTGCCGGTGACTTGTGTGGGCGACCTGGGCGGCTGGCTCAACCGCCCCCCCCTCAAGTTTCTCTTTGTCGAGCGAAAGGAGGCGATTCCTGAGTTGGTGCGCGACTTGCAGGCCCAATTTGATGGGCACTTGCAGGTGATGCAGTCGTGGGAGTGGTTGGTCGAAGTCACTGCACCGGAAGCATCGAAGGGTGAGGCGTTGAGACGGCTGGCCGCGCATCTGGGGGTGCCACAGTCGGCAACGATGGCTGTCGGCGACCAGGATAACGACGTGAGTATGATCGCCTGGGCCGGATGGGGCGTGGCGATGGGAAATGGCAGTCCGGCGGCCAGAGCCGCCGCCGATGTGATTGCCCCGCCATTGGCGGCTGACGGAGCGGCCTGGGCGATTGAGCGCTATGTCTTGGGAGAATGAGGCAGCGAATGGACAACGGATAAGCGGATAGCTGATTGTGAAGACTCGTGTAATGCTTGCTGGGGATCCACAGACTATTCGCGGCGCCGGACGATTGCTGCGCTTGGGACAGGTGGTGGCCTTCCCCACCGACACGGTATATGGCGTGGGAGCGCATGCTTTTAAAGTGGAGGCAGTGGCCGCGCTCTATGCTGCCAAGAATCGCCCGGCAGCCAAAGCCATTCCCATCCTGGTGACCCAGATCGAGGACGTGGCCCGCGTGGCGCGACCTGTCCCGAGCGTGGCCTGGGAATTGGTCGAGCGGTTCTGGCCGGGCGGGCTGACCCTGGTGCTGCCCCGTGCCCAAGAGGTGCCACCCATTGTGACCGCTGGCGGCGATACAGTGGCCGTGCGCTGTCCCGATCACTCCATCCCCCTGGCCCTGATGAACGCCCTGGGTGCCCCATTGGCCGCCACCAGCGCCAACCTGTCGGGCCAGCCCAGCCCGACCACTGCTCGTCAGGTGGTGCTGCAACTGGCGGGCCGGGTGCCGCTCATCATTGACGGCGGCGAGTGTCCCGGCGGCGTCCCTTCGACCGTCGTCGACCTGAGCGTCAGCCCGCCGCGTCTGCTGCGGGCCGGGGCTATCCCTGCTGAGGATTTGCGCGACGTGTTGCCTGATCTGGTAGCGTAAAACGTGAAACGTCAAACGTCAAACGTCAAGGTGTAATCTGAATCACGCATCACGTTTGACGTTTGACGTTTGACGTTTGACGTTTCACGTTTCACGTTTTACTGTGGTACAATGTACCCATGCTGATCGGGATTGACGCCAGCCGGGCGACGCGTGCACGGCGCACCGGCACCGAAGCCTACTCATTGCATCTCATTCGGGCGCTCATCGAGGCCGGATGCGATCACCGCTTTCGCCTCTACTTGCCGGCCCCGCCCGTACCCGGCCTGGTGAGCGTGGGGTATGGAGTAAGGAGTGAGGTACGCGTCATCCCTTTTCCCCGGCTGTGGACCCACCTGCGCCTGGCGTGGGAAGTAAGCCGTCACCCTCCCGACGTGTTATTCATACCAGCACACGTGATGCCTCTGGTCTGTCCGGTCG
>JAHELX010000841.1 GCA_024643945.1 Anaerolineales bacterium | reverse complement strand
TCAACTTCCCACCCCACCACCCGGCCCGCGATATGCAGGACACCTTCTACACGACTGAGGATGACGTATTGCTGCGGACACACACCTCGCCGGGCCAGATTCACGCCATGCGCGAATACTACCCCGAGCCGATTCGCGTCATCCTACCCGGGATGTGCTATCGCTACGAGCAGATCACTGCCCGCAGTGAAATCCAGTTTCACCAGGTGGAGGGATTGGCTGTGGGCTACAACATACGTTTCACCGACCTGAAGGGAACGCTGACCGACTTTGCCCAGCGCCTGTATGGCGCCGGGCGCAAAACGCGCTTCCGCGCCAGCTACTTCCCTTTCACAGAGCCCTCGGCTGAGATGGACGTGGAGTGTATCCTGTGCGACGGCCAGGGATGCCAACTATGCAGATACACTGGCTGGCTGGAGATTTTGGGCTGCGGTATGGTCAACCCGGTGGTGTTGCAAAACGGCGGCTACGATCCTACTGTCTATTCCGGCTACGCTTTTGGCATGGGGCCGGAACGCATCGCCATGCTCAGGCACGGCATCGAAGACATCCGCTACTTCTGGGGAAACGATTTGAGGTTCTTGGAACAGTTCTAACGGTTAAGGAGCAAGAGACAATGAAAATACCCATTTCGTGGCTCAAAGACTACGTAGACATTACCCTTCCATTAGAAGAGCTTGCTGAACGGCTGACTTTGGCCGGACTGGAAGTAAACGGCATCGATTACGTGGGCATCAAAGGAGCCGACCTGCCGTGGGCCCGCGACAAAATCGTTGTCGGGCACATCCTGGCTATAAAGCCCCACCCCAATGCCGACCGCTTGGTGCTGGCCGATGTGGACTATGGCGGTTCGCAAATCGAGACGGTTGTCACCGGTGCTCCCAACCTGTTCCCTTACATCGGGCAGGACACCCGCGCCCTTAACCTCAAATCGCCTTTTGCAATGGAAGGAGCTACCTTGTACGACGGTCACCAACCGGGTCGGGTGAAAATGGCCCTCAAAGGACGCGCTGTCCGGGGCATTATGAATCGCCACATGCTCTGCTCCGAAAAAGAGCTGGGCATCTCTGACGAGCACGAGGGTATCCTCATTCTCGACGCCGATGCGCCGGCCGGCGTGTCCCTGGCCGACTATTTGGGCACGGCTGTCCTCGATATTGACCTGACGCCTAACCTGGCCCGCTGTGCCTCTATCATTGGCGTGGCCCGCGAAGTGGCGGCCCTTAGCGGCCGGCCCGTCCGTTATCCCGACTATCACGATTTGCAAATGGATGGCCCGCCCATCCAGGGACGCGTGGTCGTCGAGACCACCGAACCCGGGCTGAACCCCCGCTTTTGCTTCATCCTCATGGAGGGGATAGAAATCAAGCCCTCGCCGTATTGGATGCAACTCCGCCTGCGGCTGGCCGGAATGCGTCCCATCAACAACATCGTAGACGTGAGCAATTACGTCATGTTGGAGATGGGCCAGCCTAACCACGCCTTCGACTATGACGTGCTACGTACCCGCGCCGACGGCTACGCCGGGCCCAACCAGCCCATTCACATCATCACCCGCCTGGCCCACCCCGGCGAACATGTGACCACCCTGGATGACGTGGATAGGGCGATGCAGGCCTTCACCATCCTGGTGACCGACCCTGCCGGCCCCCTGAGCATCGGTGGCATCATGGGGGGCGCTGAGAGTGAAGTTCACGCCAAAAGTTCCAGTATCTTGCTGGAAGCAGCCGCCTGGAATTTCATCAACATTCGCCGCTCAGTAAAGGCCTACGATCTACCCTCAGAGGCAGCCTATCGCTTCAGCCGGGGAGTTCATCCCTCGCAGGCCCTGCTCGGCGTGCTGCGTGGCGCCAAGCTGATGCAACACGTGGCCGGTGGCACCATCGCTCAGGGCGTCGTGGATTATTACCCCGCTCCCCCCCAACCGGTTGTCGTGGACCTGCCCGTGACTGAAGTGAATCGAATCCTGGGAGTTGACCTGACATTGGAGGAGATTCGGGACATATTGGAATCGCTGGAGTTCAAATGTGAGGTGGTTGGAGGATCAGGGAATCAGGGAATCAGGGAATCAGGGAATCAGGGAATCAGGGAATCAGGGAATCAGGGAATCAGGGAATCGGGGAATCAGACTGCACCACTTTCTGATTCCCACATCTCTGATTCTCCGCCTTCCAGCACCCTACGCGTTACGGCCCCCGAGCATCGCATGGACATCAGCACCGGCGTCGTTGGCCGCGCCGATCTCATCGAAGAAATTGCGCGTATCTATGGCTACGACCGCTTCCCGGACACTCAATTCGACGATGTGATGCCACCTCAGCGCGACAACCGGCCGCTGCTGCAAGAGGAGAGAGTACGCGATTTGCTGGTAGAGGCCGGTTTGCAAGAGATCATCACGTACCGGCTCACCACGCCAGCGCGCGAGGCATTACTTGATCCGGCGGGCACTTCAGCGGCGGACGATCGCCCCTACGTGACCCTGGCTAACCCCACCAACCCCGAACGGACCAGCATGCGCCACAGCCTGGCCGCCAGTGTCCTCGAAGTGGTGGCCAGCAACGCCCGGCACCGAGACCGCATCTGGCTCTTTGAGATTGGCCCGGTCTTCCTGCCCGGCGAGAAGTGGCCACTGCCCGACGAAGTGCGCCACATGGTCATCGCCATCACCGGCCCGCGCGAACGGGAAGGATGGAAGGAAGCTGATGCCTCACCGGTAGACTTTTACGACCTGAAGGGGATCCTCGAGTCGCTACTCGATGGGCTGCACGTAAGTGAGGTCAATTTCGAACCGGCCGAACATCCAGGCTACCACCCGGGGCGGGTGGCACGCCTACGCATTAACGATGATCCTGTGGGAGTGCTGGGCCAGCTTCACCCCTTGGTGCAAGCAGCTTTCGACCTGCCTGAAGAT
>JAHELX010000153.1 GCA_024643945.1 Anaerolineales bacterium | reverse complement strand
GGAAGGGTTGTTAAAGATCGAGGCTAGCCGGGTAGGTAAAGACACCTTCCTCTCTCAGGTCATCAAGCTGGTAGAGGAATGCCAGGGCTCGAAGGTGCCCATCCAGGAGTTCGCCGACCGGGTTACCGGCATCTTCGTGCCGGTGGTCATCGGCATCGCCCTGGTCACCCTGCTGGCCTGGGTCTTCTTCCCGCACGTGATGCAGCCTCTGGTGGGAGCTGGTACCTTCCTGCCGTGGGTAAATGCCAATTTGGGAGTGATTACCCTCGCCGTCGTTTCTACTGTGGCGGTGTTGGTCATCGCCTGCCCGTGCGCCCTGGGCCTGGCCACGCCGACGGCGCTCATGGTAGGCAGTGGCATGGGGGCTGAGAACGGCATCCTCATCCGCTCGGGCGAAGCCATCCAAACGCTGAAGGATGTAAAGATCGTGGTCTTCGACAAAACCGGAACCATCACCAAGGGCCGGCCGGAGGTGACGGACGTACTCTCCGTCAACGGGTTCGGCGCAGAGTCGGTGCTTCAGGCTGCCGGTTCGGCCGAGCGAGGCAGCGAACATCCGCTGGGACGGGCCATCGTCGAACGAGCCGAGGCTCAGGGAGTGTCTTTGGGGGAGCCCCACGAGTTCCAGGCGGTGCGCGGCAAGGGCGTGCTGGCTTCGGTCACCTTCCAGGTGGCCCGCAGTGGCTACCAGGTGGCCCACAGTGGCCACGATGATGCCATCACCTTCGATGACGCTGTGAACGGCAGCCGGGTGTTGGTGGGCTCGCGACGACTGATGGCGGAGCACAACCTGGACCCGGCCCCGCTGGAAGCCGAACTGGTGCGGTTGGAGGAAGAGGCCAAGACGGCGATGCTGGTGGCCGTCGATGGGAGCCTGGCCGGCGTGGTGGCGGTGGCCGACACGTTGAAGGAGGACTCGGTAGAAGCCATCCGCGAGCTACACGAGATGGGGCTCCAGACGGCCATGATCACCGGCGACAATCAACGCACGGCCGAGGCCATTGCCCGGGTGGTTGGCATCGACCACGTACTGGCCGAAGTTCTGCCCGACGGCAAAGTGGCCGAGGTGCAGAAGCTGCAGGAGCGGTTCGGCCTGGTGGCCTTTGTGGGCGACGGCATCAACGACGCCCCGGCCCTGACCCAGGCCAACGTGGGCGTCGCTATCGGCACCGGCACCGACATCGCCATCGAAGCTTCGGATGTGACCCTGGTCAGCGGTTACCTGTCGGGCGTGGTCAGCGCCATTAAGCTGAGCCGGGCCACCTTCCGCAAGATCAAGCAAAATCTCTTCTGGGCCTTCTTCTACAACGTGGTCATGATCCCGACGGCCATTATCGGCTGGATGCATCCCGTGCTGGCGGAGATTGCGATGGCCACCAGTTCTACGACGGTAGTGGGGAACGCCAACCGCCTGCGCCGGGTAGACATCCGGCCGGCTTATCAGCGTGACAGGACGGGTGAATAAGATGAGGTCGAGGCTTCCCCGGGACGTACCGGTTATCCTGGCCCTCTTTATCTGGATTTGTACTCTGCCCCTCTTAGGCCTGCTGGTAGTCCCTTTCTTTGGCTGGGGGGTAGGCCTGGCCGTGGCAGTTGTGCTGCTGATCGCTATCCTGACTGTATGCTGGCTTCTATGTTTTGGTGCACTCACTGATTTGCTGCCCTGGACAGTCTGGCCGGGCAAGAAGTCGCATAACAGTCAGGAGACAAGACGATGATCTTTGACAAGTTACGCAGCCGCAACGGCCACCCATCCGATGCAGAGCTCGTCGCCAGGATATACAAAGCTCTGCGGAGCTACGGACCCCTTTACGCCACTAAATCGCCTATTCAGGTGGAAGTGAACGAGGGCGTGGCTATCTTGCGCGGTGTCGTGCACGGCGTCGCGCTACGACATGCGGCTGCGCGGCTGGCGGCGACAGTCCCCGGCGTGGAATCGATCCGCAACGAATTGCTGGACGACCCCGCCATTGAACGGGCCGTCGCCCAGGCGCTGGCCACGCATCCCGGTCTTCAACTCGTAACCGACGTGATCCGTATCAAGTCGTATCACGGAGAGGTGACGTTGATCGGGCGTATTCAAGATGAGATCCAACAGATGACTGCCGAGGCCGTGGCACGAGGCGTGTCCGGCGTGAAGGACGTCGTCAACGCCCTGGTGGTGTCCCCACAAGGGAACGGGCACGTCCAGTGAAGGAGCAGCCCTGCTTGCGCTGGCACGAGCAGGGCTGCCGTGACCTTTCAGATTTGGAGTGAATGCCTGTGCATCCCCATGCTAGAGGAAGCCTCAAGTCTATTCGCTCTTTCTTTCTAATGTTGCCCACACCCCAGGCAAAGCTAGTTGCCGGAAGATCCTATCCATCTCTTCCGGTGCATAGGGCATCCCGGCCTTCAGCCACCATTTGAGCAGGTTGAGAAAGGCTCCGGCCAGGTATGCAGACACCACTGTCAGAGGAGTTGACGGGGGACTTGTGTCTTCGCCGGCAGATATAAGAGCCTGTTCGATAATTCTGCCCAACTCGGTCTGCATCATTTCCCACAACCTCTCTCCGGTTTGGCCCCCCGCCACTGCTTGAAAATGCAGTCGGTCCTGGTGGATATGTTGGAACAGCTCCAGGCTTGGCAGGATCTCTTGCCCGGCATGCCTCTCGGAGAGCTGCTGGTTCATCGTCTCAAGCATCTGCTCCATCATAGAAGCGTGTACGTCTTCTTTATCGTAGTAGTGGCTGTAAAACGTAGAACGCCCGATTCCGGCCCGATCCAGAATGTCCTGAACGGTGATCGCCTTGAAGGGTTTCTCCGACAGGAGTTCCATCATGGCAGAATTCACCAGTTGGCGGGTGCGCTGGGAACGCCGATCTTGTTTATCCTGCTTCACTAAGTACTCCTTCCTTACCGAACAATTTCGGTCCTATGTACGGTAGTGAACTTTTTCATCCAATTGATTGTTGACGGGAGGCGACTTCTCGTTATATAAATAATAACGAACACTGTGTTCATTAAATATAGACGATTTCTCTGAAAGGAGCAAGATCTATTTTCCCAGGATTGCCAGGACTCCGGCGACTAGGCTTTGCCCTGGGGAGAGTGGCATCCGAGGAGTAACGAGAGGAGAACAGAAATATGATGAGCAACCGATTACTAGAACCCCCCATGCGCCACCAGGTTATTGCCGATCGGTCTGCAAGCGAGGGGCTGCCACTTTCAGAACCGATGATCGACCTGCGCCAGATCGTCAAGACCTACGAGTCCCCCTCCCAGCCCTTCACTGCTCTTGGAGGCGTCAGCCTACAGGTCCAAGCGGGAGAGTTTGTCGCCGTGGTCGGTAAATCCGGCAGTGGTAAGACGACTCTGCTAAACATCCTAGCGGGTATCGATCGGCCTACCAGCGGAGCAATCTCGGTTGACGGAACGCGAGTGGACTCACTTTCAGAGTCGCAACTTGCAGAATGGCGTGGCCGTACGATTGGCCTTGTATTTCAGTTCTTCCAGTTGCTGCCGACCTTGACGGTGGCTGAGAACGTGATGCTGCCGATGGATTTTGCGGAGATCATCCCGGGGGCCGAACGCCGACCCAAGGCCCTGAAGTTGCTGGATCGCGTGGGCATCGCGGATCAGGCCGACAAGCTACCCGCCGCCCTATCGGGTGGGGAACAACAGCGAGCGGCCATTGCCCGTGCGCTGGCCAACGATCCGCCAATCCTGATGGCTGATGAGCCGACCGGTAATCTAGACGAGGCTACCAGAACGTCGGTTCTGGAACTGTTCGCCAACCTGAACGCCGACGGGCATACGATCATCGTGGTAACCCACGAGCGCGATATCAGCCGCTACGCGGGCCGGCAGGTGACGCTGGTAGACGGCCGCGTCGCTGGTGACACTCGAACGGAAAAGAGGCCGCAAGAAAGGTGATACCTCTATGACTCGACTACTATTTATAAAACTTTTCCGCGATATTCAAACAACCTGGGAGCGGATGGTTATGATGGTTATAGCCATTAGCGTCAGCTTGATCGTCTTTAGTGGCATGTGGTACGCCCGTACCCTGGTGCAATCTAATACAGCCAGCGGATACCTCAGCACGAATCCTGCCTCCGCGCGGATTACGCTGGAGCCGGGGGTCATGCCCGATAAGACGGATGCGTTCATTGCCGCAGCCAAAGCCGAACCCGGGGTGATTGATGCCACCATGCGTCAGGTAACGAATGTCAAGCTCCAAAAAGAGAGTGGCGGTTTGAAATCGCTCCAGCTCTTCGTGGCTGCGGCCGCCGATCCGATGCGAATTGCCACATTCAAAATTGAACAAGGCGCCGGCTGGCCGCCCTCACCGGACGGAACCCTGATTGAGCGGTCGACGCTTGAAGCCCTGGATTTGAAAGTGGGCGATAAGGTGGACGTTATCGGTTTCGACGGCAAGCCAACGCAACTGACTGTCACGGGTTCCGTACATGACCAAAGCCTGGCGCTGGCTGGTCAAACAGCAGGAGTTGGTTATATTCAGTCGAACACGCTGCCATTACTGGGCAAACCACCAGCGCTGGATCAGTTGGTCATCACCGTTGCTGACCAACCCGGGCTGGAAGTACCGAGCCGTGATCGAGATACGATTGTGCGTACCGCGCTCAGTCTCGTTGCCCGGCTCAAAGCCACGCCCGGCATAGCCATTAGACAGGTGGCTGTCCCAACACCGTATGAGCACCCTCATCAGGCGATATCCTACACGTTACTCAGTGCTTTATCTGCATTCGGCCTTATGTCGCTCATCTTGAGTTCCATCCTGATCGCCACCATGTTTAATGGCCTGCTGACACAACAGATACCCCAGATTGGTATGATGAAAGCCATTGGCGCCCGTTCCAGCCGGATCTTGCAGTTGTATATGATCATGGTATTGCTGGTATCGGTCTTAGCCACGCTTCTGGCCTTTGTTCCCGGATTGGTCTTGGGTCGCACCCTGGCTCAGGCAATCCTCAGTAGTGCCCTAAACATTGATGTCGCCAGTCTGAGCATTCCATGGCAGGTCATTGGCACAGTCATCCTTGCCGGAGTATTCGTACCGCTTCTCATCGCGCTCCTGCCGCTGCTACGAGCCAGCCGCCGAACCGTGCGCGAGGCGCTGGACGAGCGTGGAGTTGCAGAACGGCAGGGTCGCATCACGACCGGATTGTTCAGTTGGTTAGGCCGGTTGCGCCGCGCAGATCGCACACTCATGGTAGCGTTTCGCAACCTATTTCGCCGCCAGGCACGATTGTTCCTGTCAGTGGGATTATTGGCGACGGGTGGCGCGATATTCGTCAGCGGGTTTAACGTTATGGCAGGCTTCCAGGCGATTCCAAATACGATTTACAACGAGCAACGCTGGGACGTCGAAATACGGCTTGGTGAACCGGTATCTTCCAGCGAGCTTGCAGCCATCGTCGGGAAGGTTACCGGCGTCAGCCGCGTCGAAACCTGGAATATGATTACGACGAGTATCCAGAACGTGGGGGAAATTAACGTGACGCGCACCTATCCGGATCAGGGGCACGGCTCACTGAGTCTCAGCGTCATTCCTCCGGCGACTTCCATGCTGATCCCCCCGCAGATCACCGAAGGCCGCTGGCTCAATCCGGATGACACCGACGGTGTTGTTCTGCCTCCATCCATTCGCCAAACTGTGCCGGACGTGAAGGTCAGCGATAGCATTCAGTTGTCGGTGGAGGATCGCCCAACGACCTGGCGCGTCATTGGGATCGCAGGCGGGATGGGCGGAAGCTGCCCGTGTGTTACCCAGAAGGGTTTTGAACGCGCGAGCGGCCGACAGGATCAGGCTAACATCGTTCGGATCATAACCGATCGACATGATCAGGGCGCGCGAGTTGCCATCGGGCAGGCAGCCGCTCAGGCGCTCACCAAAGCCGGTCTAAAACCCCAGGAGCCGCGCGCGATTGATGCAGTGGTCGCCTCAACCGAAGGACATTCAGTCATCCTGGTGGGCGTGATTTTGCTGATTGCTTCGACCATAGGTATCGTCGGCCTGATCGGTCTGGGCTCAACCATGAGCACCAACGTCATTGAACGTACTCGCGAGTTCGGCGTGATGAAGGCCATCGGGGCGTCTGGCTCTACGATACAGCGCTTGGTGGTATTCGAGGGCATTTTTATAGCGGCGGTAAGCTGTGTAGTTGCAGCCATTCCTGCCATAGCCCTCACATGGGCTATGGGTGCAGGTCTCGGCGATTTATTCCTCAGCACGCCCATACCACTCGCGGTGTCGGTACAGGGAATAGCCATTTGGATTCTCGTGGTCGTCCTTGGCGCGGCGCTGGCTACCCTGGCGCCCGCATCCCAGGCCGCCCGTCTGACCGTTCGCGAAGCGCTGGCTTACTTGTGAGTAGAAATATCACCAGGAGTCAAATAAAATGAATCGTAAAGTCATTACTTTAATCGTTGTGTTTGTTGTGGTCGCGTTGGTGGCGTTGGCAGTGATCTACGCCCCAAACATCATGGAGACTATGCTGCGCTTCCATAGGATACCGCAACACTGACGAGCCAACCAATCAGGCCGATGAATAAAAGAAGAAAGGAGTAAGAACATGGGTACGCTCAACGTTCCCGGCGCAAAGTTGTATTACGAGGTAAGCGGTGATGGCCCACTACTGATTCTGATCCCAGGAGCCGCCGGAACAGGGCAAGTCTTCCGCCCGTTAGTAGGACCACTCGCAGAACGATATCAGGTGGTCACCTACGACCGCCGCGGCTTTTCTCGTAGTGAACTCGATAGACCTCAGGACTATGATCATCGCCTGGATACTGACGCCGATGATGTCTGGCGCTTGATCGAACAGTTGACGGATAAACCCGCTATCGTCTTTGGCAACAGCTCTGGTGCGACCGTCGCGCTTCAAGTCCTCATCCGCTATCCCGAGCGGGTAGATACGGTGATTCCCCACGAGCCGCCGGTAGTGAATCTGCTGCCCGATGCTGCAAAATGGATTGCCTTTTTCGACGAAGTCTATGATACCTACCGTCAATCCGGGGTTACGAAAGCCATGCACCAGTTTGCCAACGGAACATTGGGAAGCGAAGACAGCAAGGTGCTGGCGCGCAATATGAAATTGCACACGAATGAGCAAAACCTGGCTAACGCAAGGTACTGGATGGAACACGAGTTGCGCCAGTATCCGCGGGCGGAGCTTGATCTCGATGCGCTCACTGCGCATGCCAGGCAAATCGTGCTCGTCGGAGGGCACGACTCCCAAGACCAGATGACATACCAACCGAGCAAGGTACTTGCTCAGAAACTGGGAACCGAAATCGTCAATTTGCCCGGCGGACATCTCGGCTTCATGGCTTATCCCGCCGAGTTTGCGCAGAGACTCCTTGACGTGCTCAAAGGCTGAGTGTCAAAAAACGAAAGGCTGAACACCATGCATAGATTGCATAACGAACCAAGAAACAAGAATGGCCCGGAGACCACTGGCGCCGTTATTCACTGGACCTCCCCGCATAATATTCTCGCTAGACTGATGGGGCTGGGAGTGAACGGCGCCAACAGCCGCATGATCGTTGAAATGGCGAAAATCAAACCGGGAGACAAGGTTCTCGATGTGGGTTGCGGCACCGGCGGCCTTACCCTGACCGCCAAGAAATATGCCGGGGCGTCTGGTTCAGCGTACGGGATAGACGCCTCCCCGGAGGGGATCGCTATAGCCCGGAAAAAGGCAGAGCGCAACGGTTCTGGGACTGTTTTCGAGGTCGGGTTGATCGAGAGGATCGCCTACCCGGAGGCGACCTTCGATGTCGTCATCAGCCGCCTAGTGATCCACCATCTTCCGGACGATCTAAAGCGCCAGGGGTTTAAGGAAATATACCGGGTGCTGAAGCCAGGCGGACTTGTCTTCCTGGCTGATTTCAAACCGCCCACCAACCCCGTCCTGGTCCATGTTGCCTCCGCCCTGGTCGGCCGTAGGATGATGATGCAATCCAATGTGTGGGGTATTCCTCCCATGCTGACGGAAACGGGCTTCGTCGAGGTTGCCTCCGGGCCGACGCCGTCTGCATTCCTGGCTTTCATCAGCGGGAAGAAGCCAACTGCTTAAACCCACCAATTGTTACTCATCTATGACTGCTATATTGTAGGAATAGTCCAGCTAGAAGCGAGCAGCAGGCTAAGTTGCCCATCTTCTAACGGGCCAAACAGCGCTTTAGCTGGAGAGCAAACCAGGCTATTCTAAATGCAGGCGAGGCATAGGGCAACATTAACCGGCTACAACCCCGACCTGGCAGGCCCTGTGCGGGTGGAGCTGCCGATTGCCGGGCTGTTGTGCGCTACGTGTGTCACCGCCGTTCAACGTAGCCTTGATCTCGGCCCTTACAAGCTTGGTTTGCGCTCCGTGACTGGAGCGCCGGACGTTTTCTTAGCGAGGGTTGGCTGAGCGGTAAAGGAAAGTGGGTGGAGAGCCCACAGGAGGTGAGACACGATTAACTATCTCCACCGCCGCCAGATGGAAGTCTGAAACTTCGCGCCTGCTATAGCAACGAGCCAGGACCACCGCACGGCGATTTGGGTCAATCTGCTACGAGGGGCCCGACGCACTCAGCCCGGAACAGGGGATGAGAAGCAGCAATTCTAAATTTAGCTTGAAGGGAACGAAGCATTGCGATAATACGATAAATATGGTATAATTAGGCGAATTAGAAATGGCTGGTTGGGTCATTCTACATACTTCACCGCTGTATCCAAGAATCCCTCATTACGTTTGCCAGCGAAGACTGAGCGTGATGGCGAGGGTTCTTCTTCCGGCGTCTTGATACCTCATCGATGCCCAGGCAGGTGCTCTAAGTTGCTTCTCCGGGAACAAGGGGCGCCAAAGAGTATGCCTGGTTTCCTCGTTTCTCGCTCTTTACCAACATACGCTGAGTCAATCAATGCCCACAAATCTGGTTTGACCGTTGCGCTTGATGTAACCCGAGAAGGAGGGATACCATGATCTATAAGCGTCGATCCGGGCGCGAAGGTAAAGTCATTGTGACCTTCGAGGTCCCCGGCACAATTTGGACTGAGTCTGTTCATTTGGTTGGAGATTTCAATAATTGGGACAGAAAGAGTTTACCCTTCCAGCGTGACTGGAAAGAAGATTGGACCGTTGAGCTGGAGCTGGATGCCGGTCGCCAGTATCGCTTTCGGTATCTTTTTGACGGCGGGCATTGGGGCAATGACTGGCACGCCGATGGTCACATCGACAATCCCCAGGGTCGTCACGATTCAATCGTCGTGGCGGGTGTATGTTCTGAAGATCAATTGCCCCTATTCTTTTTGATGGCGCCTCAAGCGGCTCAATAATGTGAGAAGAATGATACCTATCCTGAGATGGAAGTGAGGATCGGCCACGAAGGATAGGCCGTTTGGTCCCTTGCATAGGGGACGGTTTTGCCCATCCCCGCATGGGTCAAACGGCGCTGGCGAGAGCCCCCTGGGTAGGGATAAAATGGAGAGGAGAGCCAGGGGGCTCGAGAGGGGAAAGGGTTACCGTTTCGCCCCCGCCCCGGTCATCAAGGCCGTACTCAATGATGAGTGCTTCCCCTCCTTCAAAGGAGGCCACGATGGATATGCAGTCGAGAGAGCCAAGCCCGTTTGGGTGGTTGCTGATCGTGGCCGTCGTTGTGATCTTGATCGTAGCCCCTTTCCTGGCCACACCCAACGATACCAGGCAGCGTCTCTCTCTCAGTGAGGTTGCCACCCTGGTGCAGACGGGCAAAGTACGCAAGCTAACCGTGCTGGGGGATCGCGTGCAAGGTGAGCGGGCGGATGGTACTCGCTTCACCTCGCGTAAGGAAAGAGGCGTTGCTTTGACGACGACCCTACGGGCTCTGGGGGTCAGCCGGGAGCGCCTGGGCCAGACGGCGATTGAGGTAAAACCGGCTGGTAACGGCATGACCTGGCTGGTACCGCTTCTTTGGTACGGAGGGCTTTTCATCGCCACCCTGCTTCTGTTCGGCAGGGCTCCGTCAGGGGGTGATTTGACCATGCCTCTGAGCCAGGATACTGCCCGGCGGTATCCCAGTGGGGAGAAACCTCACGTTTCCTTTTCCAGCGTAGCCGGCCTGGAAGGGGCCAAGATGGAATTGCGGGAAGTGGTGGAGTTTCTGCAGTGCCCCTGGAAGTTCGACCGGTTGGGCGCCCACGTGCCCAGAGGGGTGCTGCTGGTCGGGCCGCCGGGTTGTGGCAAGACCTTGCTGGCCAAAGCCGTAGCCGGAGAAGCGTGGGTGCCCTTCTTCAGCGCCTCCGGTTCGGAATTCGTCGAGATCTTCGCCGGCCTGGGCGCTTCCCGGGTGCGGAGTCTCTTCGACCGGGCCAGGCAGAGCGCACCCTGCATTGTCTTTATCGACGAGATCGACGCCGTGGGCCACCGCCGGGGCGCACGTTTGGATGGGGGTAGCGACGAGTGGGAGCAGACCTTGAACCAGATCCTGGTGGAGATGGATGGCTTTGAAGGCCATGAGAGCGTCATCGTCCTGGCCGCCACCAACCGTCCTGACATCCTAGACCCGGCGCTGCTGCGCCCCGGTCGCTTCGACCGCCAGGTGGTGCTGAACCTGCCCAACCAGGCCGGGCGCGAGGCGATCCTGAAGGTGTGCGCGTGGGGTAAGCCTATGCCCCCGGAGGTCGATCTGGGAATCATCGCACGGCAAACGCCTGGCTTCTCCGGCGCTGACCTGGAAGGTATGCTCAACGAAGCCGTGATCCTGGCCGCGCGGCATAGTCGGCAGGCCACCGGTATGGCCGAACTCCAGGAGGCCGTCGAGAAAATGGGTGTTGGCCCCGAGCACAAGAGCCGCCTTCTCAGCCCCGCCGAGCG
>JAHELX010000840.1 GCA_024643945.1 Anaerolineales bacterium | reverse complement strand
AAAGACGAGCTTGAAGTGGTTACCTATCCCGGAGAAATGGGAGAAGATGCGGCCAGAGCGGGTGGTTTTGAGCCCACAGTCATCGGCTCCATCAAGCCAGGTGAGACAACCCCGAAAGACACGATCAAGGCAGCCCAGGAAATGCTGCGGCTGAAGGTGAACCTATTGCTTTTTGCCGGTGGCGATGGCACGGCCCGGGATATCTACAACGGTGTTGGAGAACAAATGCCGGTGCTGGGTATCCCGGCGGGAGTCAAGATCCATTCGGCGGTCTTTGCAACGAGCCCGAGGAGCGCGGGAGATCTGGTCGCTTTGTACCTGCAGGGAAGGGTATCCAGCCTGCGAGAGGCGGAGGTCATGGATATCGACGAGGAAGCCTTTCGACAGGGTGTCGTTTCAGCCAGGTTGTATGGATACCTCAAGATTCCCTTCGAAAGAAGGCTGGTTCAGAGCGCAAAGATGCCCAGTAGCCCCGGAGAACAGGCGGCTCAGCAGACGATTGCCTGTGACGTCGTGAGCAGGATGGAAGGGAAGTTACTTTACATAATCGGGCCAGGAACCACGACCAGAGCCATCACCTCCAGGTTAGGACTAAGCAAGACGCTGATTGGCGTGGACGTCGTGGCTGATGGAGAACTGGTTGCCGCCGACGTGAACGAATCTCGGCTCCTGGAATTGCTCGAAGGGCGTAAGGCAAAGATCATCCTTACTCCCATCGGCGGCCAGGGCTACATCTTGGGCCGGGGGAATCAGCAGATCAGTCCCCAAGTGATCCGGCAGGTGGGCAGGGACAATGTCATCGTCGTGAGCACACCCGGGAAAATCCATTCACTGCGGGGCAGGCCTCTCAGGGTTGACACGGGTGATCGGGGTGTGGATGAGATGCTCAGGGGATACATCAGGGTCTTGACCGGCTACAAAGAGCAAATTGTCTACAAGGTGTCATGTTAGGCAGCAAATCTCATTTTGAAGCCAGTATTTTGTAGGACAAGCTGTTAGCTTGTCCGGGGAGACGACAAGCTAACAGCTTGTCCTACTTTTTGTGGACTACAGTGCCAAAGTGAGAATTGCTGTATGTTAGGAAGAGCATCACGGAGGAAGTTATGGGTAGTTTGAGTGGTAAACGGGCTCTTGTTACCGGTGGGGCGTCGGGCATTGGGCGGACGACGGCATTGCTCTTCGCGCGCGAGGGCGCGGCAGTCTCGGTCGGGGATATAGACGAGGCTGGCGGACAGGCCGTGGCCCAAAGGATTAGGGACGAAGGTGGACAGGCCATTTTTGTGCGCTGTGACGTGAGCCAGGGGACGGATTGCTGGCACGCCGTGCAGCGGACCTTGGAAGAGTTGGGTGGCCTCGATATCCTCTTCAACAACGCAGGCATCATCCGGCGCGCCACGGTGATCGGCACTACCGAGGCAGAGTGGGATCGGGTGATGGCGGTTAACGTCAAGTCGATCTTCTTGATGAGCAAATACGCCATTCCTGTGATGGCCCGGTCGGGCGGCGGGGTGATCATCAATACAGCCTCAGGGTGGGGGTTGGTCGGGGGACGCAACGCGGTTTCATATTGTGCCTCAAAGGGGGCCGTGGTGAATATGAGCCGGGCCATGGCGCTCGACCACGGCGAGCAGAACATTCGCGTCAATTGCATCTGCCCGGGTGATACCGACACAGGCATGCTGCGCAACGAGGCACGGCAACTTGGCGTATCAGAGGAGGAGTTCCTGACAGGGGCAGCCGACCGTCCGTTGCGGCGCGTCGGCAAGCCTGAAGACATCGCTCATGCGGTGCTCTATCTGGCCAGTGATGCCTCATCTTTCGTCACCGGCACAGCGCTGGTGGTGGATGGCGGTGGGCTGGCAGGCTAAGGAAGAAATCTACAAACGGTTTCTTCTTTGGCGTTTGCCTGAAACTGCGGGAGGGTAGGCAGTTACCTGGAATTCTGCGTTCCTGAGCGACTGCAATCCTGAAACAGTGGCCGTACCCGTCGCGCGAGAACGAGAGATAATCTTCATTCCCGACCCGCGCGGCACCATCGCCCACCAGGATGCGCTGGCGCCAATCCAGGGAGTGATCTGGCGGCTGATGGCCCGGATCACGGACACCCCGCACTCCCACGCCGCGCTCAGTTTTCACCATTTCTGAAATACGTCCTGCCCTGAAATCCGACATCTAGATAGTCATGACCGTATATTGTTTTGATTCAGGCTGAATTTGATCAAAACCTATTGACATTGATGACTGATTATGATAAAATTTGGACGGATTTAGTTTCGATTATGTTTGAACCCTGGAGGCGATATGACTGCTCTATTAAAGGAAGAACGCCAGCAACTAATTCTGGAGGCTGTTCGAGGAAGCCGGCAGGTTACCGTCGCCGAATTGAGCGACCGCTTTGACGTCAGCGAGGTCACTATCCGGCGTGACCTGCGCGCAATGGCTGAGCAGGGCACACTGCGCCGTGCTCATGGCGGGGCCGTCGCAGCGGTCCCTGCCCCCCCTGAGCCGCCTGTAGTCCAACGCATGATCCAGGCGGAGCACTGCAAGGAATGTATTGGCCGTGCTGCGGCCGCCCTGGTATCAGATGGTGACTCAGTCTTCATTGGTTCGGGCTCTACTACCGCCTACGTCGCTCGCTACCTGGTTGACCGCAAGAATCTGACAGTGGTCACCAACGCTCTGACCGTTGCCACTGAACTGGCCGCCGCCGGGGGTGTGACGGTCGTGGTCACAGGTGGCATGATGCGTGCCTCAGAGCTTTCCCTGGTGGGCCACATCACCGAGCAGGCCCTGCGAGAAGTGCGAGTGGATAAGGTCATTATGGGCATGCGGGCCATCAGCCTGGACGCAGGTATGACCAACGACTATCTACCCGAAGTGATGACCGACCGCACCATCATTCAGATGGCGCCGGA
>JAHELX010000839.1 GCA_024643945.1 Anaerolineales bacterium | reverse complement strand
CATAGGAGTCGTAGACGGAGCGAATCTTCAGCGCCGTGCGCGCCTGCGCCAGCGTCCACCCTGCGGGCAGCGGACAGGAGACGGTGACGGTCCGGCCGGCCGGCAGGTCGAAGTAGTTGTCGCTGAAGATCACGTCGGCGCCCTCCAGGGATAGCTCCAGCAGGCGTGCCAGCGAGCGGGACGCCAGTTCCAGGATCAATTGGCCCCCCTCACCGCGCAGGTTCGCCGTCACGGCCGGGTCGGTCAGTGAGAGGTGCTTGGTGGGGACGAAGGTCGCCACGTTCAGCGCCACACGCCGGTCCGCCTGCCACAGTTCGGCGACGAAGATCAACTCCCGCCGGTTGTCGTCGGAGATTCGGTCAGCGAAGTCGAAGGTGCGCACGTGGGTCGAGGCCAGTGGCGCCGCCTTCACCTGCTCCTGGCCCGAGGCCAGCGCGTCGCCAGCGAGAGTCTCCAGTGACCAGCGAACGCCCCCCTCCCAGGGCTCGCGCAGGTCGCTGGTGACGTGGATGCCCTGCCTGGGTGGCCTGTCCTCGACGGAAAGCATCAGCGGCGCGTAGAAGCGGCGCGCCGTGTAGTGCAGCGCCTTCCAGCGGCCAAAGTAGTCCAGGCTGGACCAGGACGCCACGGGCCAGCAGTCGTTGAGCTGCCAATAGAGGCTGCCGGCGACGCGGTCCATGTGGCGCCGCCAGTGCTCCACGCCGTAGCGAATCCCCTCGGCCTGGAGAACCATGCTCAGGTAGACCAGCGAAGGGAAGTCCTTGGGCAGCCGGAAGGTGTCAGCCATCTGGGCCACTATCAGACTGTTGCCGCTGGCATTCTTTTGGTGCTGCTCCATGATGTATGAGGTCATATTCCAGTCTGCCTCGTCAGCGTAGCTGCGAATGGTCGCCAGCGGTGGCAGTGCCTGGAAGCCGAACTCACTCATGAAGCGTGGGTACTGGTCACGGTAGGCCGTAAATGGCTGGCGCCCGTGCCAGACATCCCAGTAGTGGGCATCGCCCTGGTGCTGGCCGTTGGGGTCCTCAAACGGGATGTCCGACGACGGGGAACTGGGCCAGTACGAGTGATCCGGGTCCTCGGCAGTGCACCATTGGGGCAGGGTATGGTGGAAAAATCGGTCGTAGGCGGCCTTCATGTCCTGCAGCTCGGGCCGATCCCAGCCCCAACTGGTCCATCCCCACTCCATCTCGTTGTTGCCGCACCAGAGCGCCAGGCTGGCCCGATGGCGCAGGCGTCGGATGTTCTGGATCGCCTCCACTTGCACGTTCTTTAGGAACTCAGGATCGTCAAGCGGGTAGATGCTGCAGGCGAAGATGAACTCCTGCCAGACGAGAATGCCGTAACGATCGCAGTGGTCGTAGAAGCGCTCCTCTTCGTAAAAACCGCCGCCCCAGACGCGCAGCATGTTCTGGTGCGTCTGGGCCGCAGAGCGGATCAGCCCTTCCAGGTGTTCGTCCGTGATCCGGGTGGGGAAGGAATCAGCCGGAATCCAGTTGGAACCTTTGGCGAAGATGGGCACGCCGTTGACCACGAAGGCAAAAGAGCGCCCCCACTGGTCCTCTTCCTGGCGCAACTCAATGGTGCGCAACCCGATCCGGTAAGTGCGCAGGTCCAGGGGCCTGGCTCCTGGAGAGTCGCCTCGGCGCATGGAGACTTCTACCTGGTAGAGGGGCTGCCCGCCGTAGCCAACGGGCCACCACAGTTGTGGCCGGGTGATCGGCACCTGCACAGTCGCCTCTCCGCTCGCCACAATCACTGCGCTCCCCTCCATGACCTCGCCATCCGGAGCGGTGATGCGCACCGCAGCTACCAATGGCGCCTCACTCCAGCGCTGGACGGCCACTCGCGCCTCGACAGTCACCTTGCCGCCGGAATGGTGCTGGCGCAGGTGGACTTCCTCCAGGCGCGCGCCGGTGTACCCCTCCAGGCGAATATCCTTCCAAATGCCAATGGGAGGCAGTTGCGGTCCCCAGTCCCAGCCGAACTGGCACGGGGCCTTGCGCAGGTACGGGCCGCCGGGAATCGCCTGGGAGGCACCGGGCAGCGGGCGAACCGCCTGCTTCTCGCCGATGTAACGTACTGGGGAACTGAAGGTGATCTGCAGCTCGTTGGCCGCGTCACGCGTGCGTAACAATGGTTTGACGTCCCAGCGGTACTGGCGGAACATGTTGTCGGCCCGGCCCAACTCCTGGCCGTTGAGCGTGACCGTCGCCAGGGTATCCAGCCCGTCACAGACCAGAAAGACCCGTTCCTCGGCCAGCAATTCGGGCGCACAGGTGAAGCTGCACCGATACTCCCAATCGGACTCGGCGACCCACTGGACGCGCTTCTCATTATCGGCCACGAAGGGGTCCGGGATACGGCCGGCTGCCAGCAGGTCGGTGTGGACGCCGCCGGGAACCCTGGCCGGCAACCATTCCTCCATCCCCGCCTGGCGGAATTGCCAGACGCCAGTCAAAGACTGAATATGCATGGGTAATTTCCTCCTGATATTCGCGACGATTCGGATCGGCCAGTGGGGTTACCTACCGCTCAGCTCGCAAACCGTGCCAGCCTGATCGGATCAGCGGACTGCCCGATGAAGCCCGGCGCTCATCCTGAGAGCACCGGCACTTTGTCCGTCATTGTACCCCCGGTGCGAATCCTGAGCAATACGTAGGCATTACACCTTAACAGGGTTGTGAAACAGTGCACGGCCCATCCAAAGTTGACAAATAGCCAGATGTATCGTATATTGGATATCGTATCCCATTTGTGTACTACAATGATAGCCTCCACAACGATAGCCTCAAAATGCCACAAAAATCTGCCGACGAGTCAACCCTGGCGCACCAAACGCTCCAAGAGGCCGTGGTTGATCATCTTCGCAACTTGATCCTGAATCGCCAACTCTTGCCTGGCGAACGGTTGGTG
>JAHELX010000838.1 GCA_024643945.1 Anaerolineales bacterium | reverse complement strand
TGTGGGCCGGCGCTGATCCTGGCCGACGAGCCGACGACTGCCCTGGATGTCACCATCCAGGCCCAAATTCTGGACCTGATGCGCCGGATCAATCAGGATCGCGGCACAGCCATCATCCTGGTCACCCACGACCTGGGCGTGGCCGCCGAGTTCTGCGACACGATCGCCGTGATGTACGCGGGTCGCATCGTGGAGCAGGGACCGGTAGACGAAGTGGTTTCCCATCCGCAGCATCCCTACACCCAGGGATTGCTCGCCTGCCGGCCGAGGGTGTCGGAGCGGGAGCTGCGCGTTCAGCCCATTCCGGGCAATGTGCCCGATCTGGTGGATCTGCCTCCCGGCTGTGCCTTTGCGCCGCGCTGCCCGGACTACAAGGCCGTGTGTGGCACCGGTCCCATTCCCCTGGTCGAGACGGCGCCCGGCTACGTAAGCCGCTGCCTGTTGCATGTGGGTTATCGGCGCGAGGAAGGGTGGGGATGGAGAGACAGGATAATGCGTGAAACGTAAAGCGTAAAAACGTAAAACGTAAATCACAGCAATGAGTACGGCTTACGCGTTACGCCCTACGTTTTACGTTTTACGCCTTACGCACTGCTTTTCACGTCAATTTGAGGATAGAGATGGTGAATCCAAGAATCAATGCTACGAACACACCCCTGATCGAAGCGCGTAATATCCGCAAGTATTTCTACATCCGGCCCAGTTTCCTGGCCCGGATCCTGGCAGGTGCTGGCGAGAAGAGTTTGCGTGCCGTTGACGGGGTGAACCTGCACATCTGGCCCGGGGAGACGCTGGGGCTGGTAGGTGAGAGCGGCTGTGGCAAGACGACGCTGGGGCGAGTGCTAACCCGGCTGCACGAACCCACCGAGGGCGAAATATATTTTCAGGGACACTCCCTTGACGGTGACACAGTTGCGGTGTATCCTGATAGTAAGGACGATCCGCAGCGGGTGAAATTCTACCGCCTGGCTCAAATCATCTTCCAGAATCCCTACTCCTCCCTAAACCCGCGCAAAACTGTGCGTGACATCATCGGCACCCCGCTGCGAAATCGAGGCGTCACCGACCCTCTCGAACGGGAAGCGGAGACAATCCGGCTCCTGCGAAGGGTGGGGCTAAACGAGCGTCACATCGATGAGTATCCGCATCAGTTCTCGGGTGGACAGCGCCAACGCATCGGCATCGCCCGGGCGCTGGCCATGCGGCCTCGTTTCGTCGTGGCGGATGAACCGGTCTCCTCCCTGGACGTCTCCATCCAGGCCCAGGTGATCAATCTTCTCGAAGAGCTTCAGGAGGAGTATCATCTCACCTATCTGTTCATCGCCCACGACCTGAGCGTGATCTATTACATCAGCAACCGGGTGGCAGTCATGTATCTGGGCCACATCGTGGAAGAAGGGCCGACAGACGAGCTATTCGCAGCGCCGCGACACCCCTACACCCAGGCACTGCTGGCAGCTATTCCCCGCGTTCGCAAGGAAGTTCGCCGGGAGCGGGTCATCTTGCCCGGCAGCGTACCCAGCCCGATCGACCCGCCATCCGGTTGCCCCTTCCACCCCCGCTGTTTCGCAAAAGTGGGACAGATCTGCGAGCAGCAGTACCCTCCTTCCTTCCAGGTGGAGGGTCAAAAAGTGACCTGCTGGATCTACCAGGATCACATCCCCATCCAGGATGAGGTTGCATCGCCGCGGGCCAGGGCGAACCCGGCACAGGTGAGCCCATGAAGGTCATCCAACTGGCAGGGGATCACTCCGAGATGGGACGGCAGCAGGCGCGGCAAGTGCAAGACCAGCGGCCCGAGATCGTGAAGGCGATGCAGCAGCGCCTGCGGAGACTGGAATCACACGGGGTCGATCTGCAGCCGTATGCGGTCGAGCTGACCGATGCCTGGGAGGAGGCCGCTCGCCCGACCCTGGCGATGCTGCGGGGCATCGCCGAAGGGTTAGAACTGGAGTGGGAAGCCTTCTTTCGCTATACCATCGCCTCCTACCTGGAGGATCGTATTCAAGGATCAGCCTATAGTGAGGGCTGCACGACGTGGGCCGCCTCAGGACCCGTCACCCGCCACGAAGCGCCCATGCTGGTGAAAAACCGGGATTACCGGCCCGACCACCAACCGCTCCAGTGCCTGGCCCGAGCCCGGCCGGCGCGAGGCTATCGCTACACCTACGTGACCAGCGCCGGCAGCCCGGGGGTATTTAGCTCTGGCATGAACCAGGCAGGATTGGCCGTGGCCGACACCCACGTTGCCTCGCTGGACGTGGGGCCCGGTCTGGCGCGTTATTCGGTCATGATGGAGATCCTGGAGCATCACAGCGATGTAGAATCCGCCCTGGACTACCTGCGCCAGGTGCCGCATATGGGCGACGGCACGCTGGTACTGATTGACCGGGCCGGCGAGATGGCTGCCTTCGAAATAGGTCACACAACCCACGGCATCGTGCAACCTGAGCAGAGTTTCGTGGTCAGCACCAACCACTTTGTCACTCAGCGGCTGCGCCAGCGCTGGGTGGATCGTAATCCCGCCGAGCTTCGAGGTAACTCTTTGAATCGGCACGCGAAAGTCGTGGGGGCACTGCAGGCTGCCCATGGACAGGTGGATACTGGGTGGGCGCAGGAGTTGATGGCCGACCACGGAAGTCCGCAATCCACTGTCGCAGATCGCAGGCAGCACGCCATCTGCCGTCACGCCGACGTCGATCCTCGATCCGCCACCATCTCGATGACGTTGTACCTGCCTCAAGAGGGCGTCCTCCTCTTCGCCGAGGGTCAGCCTTGCCGGGCGGCACTCCAGGCCTTACCTGCGAATTTTGAAACTCCATAATTCGCAGGCTAAAACAGTGAGAATCGGCTCAAAGCCGATCTTGGACATAGAAGGGGGGCGATTATGGCCCTATCACCTGATAACGCGAACGACGAGA
>JAHELX010000837.1 GCA_024643945.1 Anaerolineales bacterium | reverse complement strand
ATACTGGCCGGACTCGGTGCTCCTGGACTGTCTGTTGCAGGTAGCAGCTCGTGGCGGCGCTGAGCGCATCTTGCTCGGCGGTGACGTGGCGCGACGATCTTCTTTCCGCTCCTATGGCGGTATGCCCGGTCTGGCTTACCTGCCGGAACGTTTCATCCCGCGGCTGCGTGACGCCGGCGGTGAGGAGTTGGTCCATCAGATTTTGGTCGCTAACCCCGCCCGCTTCCTGGCCTTTACACCCACCGACGCTGTCCTTACCGCACCAGGTTAAGCCGGCCGAACTAAATAGAACCACATATTAATTCCGAGATGTAGGGGCGAGGTGACCTCGCCCCTACCGCGAAATATGCCGGAGAAATTTCATGGTTTCATTTAGGAGGATAAACGATGGAGTATCGCTTTCTGGGAAGAACCGGGCTGAAAGTCTCGGAAATCTGTCTTGGAACGCAGACCTTCGGCTGGGGTGCCGATGAAGCCGCGGCCCACGCCCTGGCCGACCGTTTTGTCGAGGCCGGAGGCAACTTCTTCGATACCTCAAACATCTACAACCAGGGCCAGTCCGAGACTATGCTTGGTAACTGGCTCAAAAGCCGGGGTAATCGTTCTCGATTGGTCGTTGCGACGAAAGTCTTCTTTCCAACCGGCGATGGCCCCAACGACACGGGTCTGTCCCGCAAGCATATCTTCGACCAAATCGACGCCAGCCTGCGCCGCCTGCAAACTGACTACGTAGACCTGTATCAGATGCATTGCTGGGACGCGTCTACGCCATTAGAGGAGACGTTACAGGCCCTGGACGACCTGGTGCGTGTGGGCAAGGTACGCTATATTGGTGCCTCAAACTGCACGGCTTCTCAATTGACTCGGGCAATCATGCTCAGCGAACAGCACAGTTGGGCTCGCTTTGACTGCCTGCAGCCGGAGTATAGCCTGTTGGTGCGCAGCACGGAATGGGAGTTGCTTCCCCTCTGTCGCTCCGAGGGAGTAGGCGTGATCTGCTGGTCGCCTCTGGCAGGTGGCTGGCTGACCGGCAAATATCGGCGGGGCCAGCCCCCTCCGTCGGACAGCCGGGTCGGCCGTGCGGATCGTTGGGATGACTTGCCCGAACAGCGCGAGAGCGAGCACACCTGGCGGATAATAGATGCCCTGCTTGAGATCAGCCAGGCACGTGGCAAAGCGCCGGGCCAGATCGCTTTAAACTGGTTGCTGCAACAACCAGGTGTTACTGCCCCCATCATCGGCGCTCGCACGCTGGCACAATTGGAAGAGAACCTGGGCAGTGTAGGCTGGGCGCTCTCTGGGGACGAGCTCGCGAAACTCGACGCGGCCAGCGAAATCCCGCTTCCCTCCCCCTACAACTTCATTGCCAGGTACACGCGCAGGCGAGATGGGGGTTGAGTAGTTACGTCAGCCTTCTCCCTCGGGCTCCACATGGACAAGTACCCGGCTGACACCCGGTATCCTGGTCTGAATCCGCTTTTCTACCTCGTCGGCCAGGCGATGAGCTTCTGTAACAGACAGGTCGGGATCGGCCAGGCAGTGAAAGGCTACGTCGTAACCATCCGGGCCAGGCCGGATGTGGAGTCTGTCGCAACCGCGCAGGCCGGGGACTTCTTTCGCTATAGCCGCGATCTGCGCGCGCAGGGCCTCTTCCTCCTCTGAGTTCAGGGCCGCGACAGGGGCCACCGGTGCTGCAATCGGCTCGATGTGACTGTGGATGTCCCTGACCTGGGTCAGTTCATCCCGCACCGCCAACTCCAGATGGCTAACCCGGTCGTGAGCCTGGCCCAGAGTCAGATCCGCCGGCACCTCCACGTGGAGATCTACAAAGTAGCGGCCGCGCACTTCATGGGCATGAACGTTGTGGGTGCGCAGGCCCAGCCGGGCGGCGATGGCGCTCACCGTCTGGGACAGGCTCTCTCCAGACCGGCGCACCGGGTCCACGTGGACGACGACATCACCTCTGCGCACGAGCGTGCTGACACGCTCGTCCACTGCCGTGGCGATTTGATGGGCTTCTTCCAGGGAGGCGCTGCGGTCCACGTCCACCGTCAAGTCCACAAAAATAGACGCCCCGGCCTGGCGCACCCGAACCGGCCCGGCACTTTGTACGCCTGGCACCTGGCCTGCCTCAGCGGCGATTTGCTCAGCCAGGCCCGGTGGCGCCGCGTCGAGCAGCACGGACACCGTCCGCTGGCCCAGTTGCAGGCTGACGTAGATGACGATGAGGGCCACCCCCAGAGCCGCCACGGCATCGGACTTGGCCAGCCAGGTCCAGTCAGGCCCCAGCCGTTCACTTAGCCACACCAGTGCCAGTCCCCCGATCACTACGGAGGAGCTCCAGACGTCGGTGGAAAAGTGAAGCGCATCAGCTTCCAGAGCCTGGCTGTTATGTTTGCGCGCTGCCTGGTACAAGATGCGCGACCGGGAAATGTCCACGACGATGGATACGGCCATCACCCCGAAAGCCCAGAAACTGGCTTCGACCTCCACGGATTTGAAGAATAGCCGTTCGATCGCCTCGTAGATGATCCAGATGCAGGTAACCAGCAAAAGCAGCGTCTCGACCAGGGCCGACAGGTTCTCGACTTTGCCGTAGCCATAGAGATGCCGTTTGTCCGGCGGCCGATCTGAGAGCCGCACGGCAAAAAAGGTGACCAGTGCCGCCACCAGATCCAACCCTGAATGGGTTGCCTCCGCCAGGATGCCCAAGCTGCCGGTCAGTAGCCCCACGACCAGCTTGAGCCCGGTGAGGAGCACCGCCGCCCCTACCGAACTGAGGGCGGCATTACGTTTCTCTTTTTCTGCGCGAGTGTTGGTATCAGACGTCATGCTATTCTCCAAGCGGAAATCCTCAGCACGCTATCCCGGCTTTCTGAATTCGAGGCAGTAGCCGTGATACTGGCCATGTGCCTTCCATAT
>JAHELX010000836.1 GCA_024643945.1 Anaerolineales bacterium | reverse complement strand
CCGACAAGTTCTCGGCCTACTACCTGCCGGTGGTAGCGGGCATCGCCGCGCTTACCCTGCTCATCCGTCACGACCCATTAGCCACGGCCGCAGTGCTGGTGGTGGCCTGCTCATGTTCCTTTGCCCTGGCGACCCCAATTGCCATGCTGGCTTCCATCGGTGCCGGCGCCAAGCACGGCCTGCTCATCAAAGGCGGCAAGTACCTGGAGTCCCTGGCCCGAGCGGACGTGTTGCTGATTGACAAGACGGGGACATTGACTCTCGGCCGCCCGCAGATCACCGACATCCTGCCCTTGAACGGCGCTTCCGAGAACGAGATTTTGACCCTGGTCGCCTCCGCCGAACGTTACTCAGAGCACCCCCTGGCCGAGGCGGCGCGGGCCAGGGCCAGGGAGCGGCATCTGCTTTTGCATGAGCCGGAGCATTTCGAGGCTATCCCCGGGCTGGGCGTGCGGGCGCAAGTTAACGGGGGCGTCGTGGCCGTGGGCAACCGCCGCATGATTCCGGGGGCTTCCTCCCTGACCATGGCCGACCAACTTGAGGCGCAGGGCAAAACCTTGCTGTTCGTGGCCCAAGACGGCGAACTGGTCGGGGCGCTGGCCGCCGCCGACACCCCCCGACCGGAAGTTCCGGTCGCCCTGGCCGCCGTGCGCGCCATGGGCGTAGGACATATCGAATTGCTGACGGGAGATAACGAACGGTCGGCGGCGGCCCTGGTCAGCGGCAAATTAGGAGAAGCTCTGCCCGACGTACGCTACCGGGCTAATCTGCTGCCCGAGGACAAAATCGCCATCGTCAAAGAATATCAGGCACAAGGCCATACCGTGGTGATGGTAGGGGACGGGGTGAACGACGCGCCGGCGCTGGCGCAGGCCGACGTCGGCATCGCCATGGGCGCCGCCGGGAGCGACGTGGCCGTGGAAGCTGCGCACGTGGCGTTGATGCGCGAGGACTGGATGCTGGTGCCCGAGGTCTTCCGCATCGCCCGCCGTACACTGCGGGTAGTGAAGCTGAACATTGGATTTACAGCGCTGTATAACCTGGCCGGGCTGTCGCTGGCGGCATTAGGTTTCCTGCCCCCCATCCTGGCCGCCGCTGCTCAATCACTGCCCGACCTGGGAATCCTGGCCAACTCGTCGCGTTTGCTGCGACAGAGTCCGCACCGGCCACTGGATAGCGAGTGAAGAGAAGAGTAAAGTCAGCCTAAATTTTAAGCTTTTCCCCCTTGACAGGTTGTGCACTTCATGATAAATTTATTGTGAACGTTCACAGTGAACGTTCACAACCACGTATGGGAATCAACTCCCCTGACTGTCCGTCGCTTGAGTGTAGCGTAACGTCAACAACGCGCGATGAAGCGTAAAAGGGTCACCATTAAAGACGTCGCCGCCAAGGCCGGCGTCTCTCGCCAGACAGTCTCACGCGTCCTGAACGAGGAGGGCGTGGTCGCCGAAGCAACACGCGCCCGCGTGTTGGCGACTATCGACGAACTGGGCTACCGGCCTAACGCCATTGCCCGCAGCCTGGTATCCCAACGCACTTATACCCTCGGCCTCCTTACCGCCGATTTCAGCGACTACACCCACGCCCGCATCATTGAGGGGGCGGAGGCCGAAGCGCGGGAGCATGGCTACCTGATCTTTGTCAGTGGCGCCGAGCATAGTCCTGAGGGCGAGCCCCTCTGCTGCTCCCCACTCCTCAGCCAACACCAGGCCGAAGGTCTCTTCATTGTCTACCATGGCAGTGACCAGGATAGCTACGAACTCTTTGAGCATATTCCGCCCGATCTGCCTGTCGTCACCATCGGTTACGCACCCAACCGGGAAGACATCGTGACGGTTGGCATTGCTAACTATCAGGGCGCACGCCAGGCGACACAACATCTATTGGGGCTGGGCCATCGTCGTATCGCTCACATCACCGGACCCATGCAGATGTACGCCGGTCAAGAACGCCGACGCGGCTATACAGCGGCGTTGCAAGAAGCCGGGATCACCCCCGAAGACTCCTGGGTGGCCTCCGGCGACTGGTCCAGTAGCAGTGGTTACCATGCGGCCCAGCAATTGCTCAACCGCAACCTCGACTTCACGGCCTTGTTCGTCCAGAACGATCGTATGGCGATGGGTGCTTTGCAAGCCCTACGCGAGCACAAATTGCGCGTCCCCCAAGACGTCGCCGTGGTCGGTTTCGACAACATCCCCTCCACCCCGTATTTCGATCCCCCCCTGACTACTCTCCACCAGCCAAACTACGAACTGGGGCGAACGGGCGCCCGTCTCCTTATTAATCTGATTAACAACCAGCCAGCACCATCGGTTCCGATTCGCCTGGCAACCAGGCTGATCATCCGTAGCTCATGTGGCGCTGAAAGCGTCCCACCGCTTGAGCCAGGGTCTTCATAGAAGGAGGTGATGTACAGCCAACTTTAACCTTAACCCCAAGCGTGTTGTCCCTTCATCCCCGCTGCAGTGCAGGGACCTGACAATCAGGAAAAGGAGAAGACAAGATGAATGCTCCCACTAAAAGGCTCAGCCTGGTTTGCCTGATCGTGATGCTGGTGCTGACCGCTGCCCAATGTGGCGCACCGGCCACCGTGGTGGTCACCAAAGAGGTGGAGAAACAAGTGGTGGTCACCAAAGAGGTGGAAAAGATTGTCACCCAAGAAGTTGAAAAGGTCGTCACCAAAGAGGTGGAGAAAGTCGTGGAAAAGCCAGTCGCCAAGCAACTGGTGATCTACAACTCCTATCAGAGCGACCCGGAACCCCGGGCGGCTGACGAAGAGTTGGTGCGGAGGTTCATGGACGCGCACCCCGATATCCAGGTAGTACACAGCACCGTCGCCCACGAGGACTTCAAGCAGGCCATCCGCGCCTACCTGACTGCCTCGACCCCGCCGGACGTAATGACCTGGTTCGCCGGCAAC
>JAHELX010000003.1 GCA_024643945.1 Anaerolineales bacterium | reverse complement strand
TTCGGTGGCGACCGGGCCCTTCCACGGAGTGGAGGTGGCGAGCAAATGGGGGGTGGGGGCCATGCGCCTGATCTACCAATGGTCTCAGAATCCGGTCGTCACCTGGACCGAGGAGTGGGCGTGCAGTGCCTACGACTGGTTCAGCCAGAAGACTAAGGCAGCAACCCGCCTCTTTTGGTGGAACAAACTGCTGTTGCCCAAGACCTACGCCGACAAAAGAAGGGGAGTTCGAGAAGAGCTGCCCCGTTTCGATCTTCCACCAGAGGTAAGAGAATCCGCCATCGAAGGCTATCAGGCCAGCCAGGGCCGTGAGCGGAATTACACCTATTATTATCGAAGGATGCGCCAGTCCGGCTATGAAGTCTTACAGTATTGGTTCTTTTATGCCTACAATGATTGGGCCAGTGGTTACGCGGGGTTCAACGATCATGAAGGGGATTGGGAGGGCTTTCACGTTTTCTTTAGGCTAGACAGCGGGAATCATCTCATGGAACCGCCGGCTTACGTCTGCTACCTGGACCACAATTCGCGCATCACCAAGCCCTGGGACCACCCTGAGGTGGAGAGGGTCGGCACTCACCCCGTTATCTACGTGGCGGCTGGCTCTCACGCCAGCTATCCCGAAGCCAAACAATATCCGTTGATGGCTCTCTACAATCTGATTGACTATGCCACGGGCGATGCGTTGACGCTGGATCACAGCGAGTGGCGAAGTCGGGTCAATCTGGAGACGGCCCCCTGGCTTTCCAGCTATATGGGCTCGTGGGGAACGCGCTATTGGCTGCCGCTGGCGTGGGTGCAGAAAGCATTGAGGACGGTGAGATCGTCCATCCCTGGTGAGGTATACCTGCCGGGTGTCAGCGCACCCCGGGGGCCAAGGTTCAGTGATGAGGGAAGCGAGCGCCTGGCGTGGCGTGACCCGGCGGCGTTTGCCGGGATCGCGTAACCAAGTGCGGATTATAGGGTTATAATAAATGTCCGTTTTATCAATTTATCCAATTTCTATCAATTCACAGCAGGAGGTAAAAATGGACTTTGCAGCAATGATTAATCGTGTGTTGCGTGCGGCCATGCTCGACGTCAACCTCTACGAAGAGGTAGAGGCAGACACCAGTTTAACCCAGGAAGCGCTGATGGTTGTGATTCTGGTCTCCATCGCCGGCGGTATCGGTAGCTTCCTGGCAGGTATTATTGGTGGGAGTATCGGTGCAGCCGTGGGGGGACTGATTCTAGGTGCGGTGCTAGGGGTGGTGAACTACTACATTTGGGCCTATATCACCTACTTTGTAGGCACCAACCTCTTCAATGGCACGGCGGACGTGGGTGAGTTGCTGCGCACCTTGGGCTATGCCAGTGGCCCGCGCGTGTTGAGCATTCTGACCTTCATTCCGTTCTTGGGCGGTTTGGTCGCGCTGGTCGGTGCCGTCTGGGCACTGGTTGCGGGTGTGATCGCCGTGCGCCAGGCGCTGGACTTTGACACGTCCAAGGCGGTTCTTACCGTAATTATTGGATGGGTTATCGTTCTGATCATCACCCTGGTGGTCGGCGCCGTGTTATGAGTTGGGGCGCTGGGTTTGGGTGCATTGGGCGGTGCATTGAGCGGCGGTCGCTGATGCCCCGTTAGCCAGTCTGTGGTCAAGGTGGTATGTGGGGTGTTCATCGGCGGGTTCAGCCGCTGGGGACATGGCCCATTGCGAGGGTTGGTCGTTTGGCCAGCCCTCGTTTCCTTTTGGCAATAGGTATAAGATCCTCAGAAGTTTCTGAAAACCCTGGGGTTCTGCTAGAGATCTTGGACATACCCTGGCGGACGAGCCCATTGACAAGGCAGCCAACTGATAGTAAACTGCAATTCCATCCCTTTCAGGAGAGGACCATGTCTTGGGCAGATTGGTTAGGCGACTGTGCCCAGCGTCACCCCAACCGTATCGCCGTCATGGACGCGGCCAGCGGCCGGCGGCACACCTTTCGCAGTTTTGATAGTCGTGCCAATCAAATCGCGCATTTCTGTGAGCAATGGGTGGGATTGCTGCCTGGCGACTCTATCGGGCTGCTTTCGACACCCAGCGACGACGTACTTCAAATTGTTGTAGCAGCCGGCAAATTGGGCCTGACGGCGTTGCTCCTGGATCCTGCTGCCTCGCCTGAGGCCTTAATTACGGCCATTAACGAACATAGCCCCCGCACCCTCTTTCACGGGCTGGCGCAGGGCGGCCTGGTGCACGAGATCTGGTTTGACGTGAATAGCGTGGAACATCTCATCCCGCTACGGGGCGCGGTAGACACGGCCAATTTTGAAGACATTGTGGCCTACTATCCTCCTATTCGCCCTTCTATGGAGCCGGAGGCGGACGTCCCGTGGGTGCGTTTTGCGGCCGAGGGGATCAACTGGTCAGGTCTGGAAGTTTTGGCTGCCGACGATTTGTCACAGGACGGGCCGCATATCGTCGCTGCACCCCTTCATCGCCCGGATGGACTCGCGGCGGCTGTGAAGGCGCTGCGAGCAGGCCGATGCGTGGTGATAGAAGGGGACTCGGTGAGGGCCATTGAAGCGCCGGATGATTTGGGCCCGACCGAGGATCCCGGGTCTGCCTCTCAGCGCAACGTGCCGACAGGGCGATCGTGGCTTCCCCACGAATTTCTGTGATGGATTGACCTGAATCGCTTAGCTCTCTTCCAGCGTCTGCACGGCGAGTTTAACGCTGTCGGTAGGGCTGACCTTCACGCGCGCATCCACAATTCTTCCCTGTTCGTCGATGACAAAGTGGCTGCGCACGATCCCCATATACTTTTTGCCGTACGTTGACTTTTCGCCCCAGACGCCATACATTTCAGCGATGGCATGATCCTGGTCGACCAGCAAGGCGAAAGGCAAATTGTACTTGCTTTTGAATTCCTGGTGACTGGTCATCCCATCCGGGCTGACGCCCAAGACGACGGCGTTGTGCTCTTCTATCACGGGGTAGTTATCGCGAAAGCCACAGGCCTGCGTGGTACAGCCTGTGGTGTTGTCCTTGGGGTAAAAATAAAGCACCACCCGTTGGCCGCGATAATCGCTGAGCTTCACCTTCTCGCCCGTATCGCTCAGCGCCTCAAAGTCGGGAGCTAAATCCCCAATTTTAAGCGGTATAGTCATAACCATCTCCTCTTTGTAACTGCTCAGCCTTGAGGTGCCCGGCACTTCATTATATGAGAACGAGCTGTGTCTGGGCCGCTATCGGGCACCAAGTTGCGCCTTAAAGGTCGTAAAAGTGCCGGGCACCTGAGTAGTTATTCTTCCTTATGTCTAAAGTAACTTTTCCAGGGGCGTACACTCCAGGTCGAAGGCTTCGGCGACAGCCGGATAGGTGATGTTACCTTTGTAACTATTCACTCCCTTGGCCAGAGCCGGATCAGCCTGGATGGCGGCCTCGGCCCCCATGTTAGCCAGTTTGACTGTGTAAGGCAAGGTAGCGTTGCTCAGGGCGTAAGTGCTGGTGCGGGGTACGGCCCCAGGCATGTTGGCCACACAGTAATGGACGACGCCATCCACCAGGAAGGTGGGGTTGGAGTGAGTGGTGGGATGCGTGGTCTCAATGCAGCCCCCCTGGTCAACGGCTACGTCTACCACCACGCTGCCAGGATTCATAGTGCTGATCATCTCGCGCGTCACCAGCTTGGGTGCTTTGGCCCCCTTGATGAGCACACCACCCACCAACAGGTCGGCTCGTCGCACCGCTTCGGCAATATTGAGAGGGTTAGAGCTCAAGGTAGTCAGTCGCCCGCTCATTACCTCGTTGAGATAACGCAGTCGGTCCAGATTAATGTCAATGATGACGACGTGCGCCCCCATGCCCAGTGCCATCTGGGCTGCGTTAGTGCCGACCACCCCCGCACCGATGATGACCACGTCGGCGGGGACCACGCCCGGCACGCCCCCCAACAGCTTGCCGCGCCCGCCGTTCATCTTCTCCTGGTAGTGTGCCCCAACCTGGATAGCCATGCGTCCCGCCACTTCGCTCATCGGCGTCAGCAGAGGCAAGTGGCCGTTGGCCAGTTCGACCGTTTCGTAAGCAATGCCGGTCAGCCCGCGCTCCATCATCTCACGCGTCAGCCGCTCCTCTGCTGCCAGGTGTAGATAGGTGAAGAGCACCAGGTCAGGTCGCATGCACTCATATTCGCTGGGTTGAGGTTCTTTTACTTTGACCACCATCTGGGCGCTCCAGGCGTCGGCATTGATGGGCACGATTTTAGCCCCAGAAGCTTCGTACTGCGCGTCGGGGAAGCCACTGCCTTCGCCAGCGCCTGTCTCAACCCACACCTGGTGCCCCGCCTCCACCAACTGGCGGGCTCCGCCGGGAGTCATTGCTACCCGGTATTCATTGTCCTTGATCTCTTTTGGCACTCCGATGATCATCGTTGATCCTCCTGAATCAGTTTTGGGACGGCCATTGTCCACTTGTCTTCAATTTCCAAATAGGTTAGATCTACCAGTCTGGACATCGGAGACTGGAGATTGGAGATTCCGGCCACTTCCACACGAAAATGGGGACCCTGAGGGGTGCGCCAGCGTTTGACGATGCGCTTGACCTCATATCGCTGGCCGTGCCACTCAACAGCCCTCGGCTCCTGGGCGTAGGTGTAGCCGGAGTAACATTCTACTTCAACCGTTTCGTTCATCGTTTTCAGTCTTGCTACTTCTCGAAAGACGATAGGTCGAGCCCCCGCAGATATGCAGCAAACTCGGGGCCGATGTCGGGGCGGTCCAGGGCGAATTCTACCGTAGTTTTTAGAAAGCGTAGAGGATCGCCGGTGGTGAACCACTTACCCTCGATGGTATGCACGATGACCGAGTCGGTCGCGGCCAGGCGGTCAATGGCGTCGGTCAACCACAGTTCGCCACCCTGCCCCACCGTCAATTTCTCCAACACTTCGATCGCTTTGTACGAGAGGACAAAGCGCCCCAGTTGCGCCAGGTTCGAGGGAGCACTGGCTGGGGATGGTTTTTCGACGATGTGCTCCAGTTCGTTTCGATCGGTGCCCGGCTTTAGTTTGGCTGCTCCGTAGCGGCTGATCTCCTGCATGGGCACTTCTTGCACGGCGATGACCGCCGCCGGTTGATACTTGTAATACTCGTCGATCAGTTGCTTGGCGCAGGGCACTTCGGATTTTACGATGTCGTCCCCGAACATGTAGACCACCGCCTCGTCAGAGTGGATAAGTGACTTGGCACAGAGCAGGGGCGTGCCGTTACCGTAAGGCAGGTTCTTGCCCTGGCGAATGTAGATGAAGTTCGCCAGGTCGGGGATGCGTTGAACTTCCTCTAATTCCCGCCACTTTTGCTGGGCTTCCAGGTGAACCTCCAACTCACGGGAATTGTCGAAATGGTCTTCTACTGCCTGGTTGCCGGAACGGGTAACCAGGATGATGTCGGTGATGCCTGAGGCGACTGCTTCTTCGACCAGGTATTGGACCACCGGCTTGTCGACGATGGGCAACATCTCCTTGGGTTGGACTTTGGTAGCCGGGATGAAGCGGGTTCCATAGCCGGCCACCGCGATGACAGCTTTGGTGATTTTCATTACACTGACTTCTCCTCTCCCTCCGCGCTCTTGTACTCCGCGCGATGCTCGCGCAACGCCACAGCGGGAGTGCGCTCAGGGTATGCCGCGTCATAGACGACGATACCCTTCTCACGCACCTCGCCAAGCAGACTCAGGTCACTGATGGCATCAAACTCTTCCGGCGTAAGCCCCAGGGCCTCGATGTCCCCTACCCCTGCTTGCCAGGCCCAGATAGCCAGTTGCTCCTGGCGGCGGCGTCGGTCCATCTGTGCAAAGTCTGGTGACAATACCACCAGGTCTATATCACTGTGCGAGTGGGAGGCGCCATAGGCGTAAGAGCCGTATAGGAACACCCGTTCTATTCGCGCGTGCTCACCCACAAATGTCAGGTAGCGAGCTATTCGGTTGGTAAGTTCAAGGTCTCCGTAAGCCATTGCCAGATACACTCCATCGCGAATTCCAGCCAGACCCGGACATCTGATTCTCGGTTCACAGCGGCGGCCTCCGCCTATGCCATCCCGTCGCCTGCTCGTAGGCATAAGCAGCTCGCAAGATGAGGCTCTCGCCCAAAGCTGGACCCATTAATTGCAGGCCGACCGGCATCCCCTCGGAAAAGCCGCACGGGACGGAGATGCCGCACATACCCGCCAGGTTGAGAGAAACGGTGAACACGTCCGATAGATACATTTGCAGTGGATCGTCTACTTTTTGCCCCCTTTTGAAGGCAACAGTGGGCGAGGTGGGACAGGCGATCACATCCACCTGTTCCCAGGCACGTTCAAAGTCGCGGCGCAACAGGGTGCGAGCTTGCTGTGCTTTCAGGTAGTACGCGTCGTAATAACCGGCCGAAAGCGCATAAGTGCCCAGCATAATGCGCCGCTTTACTTCCGGGCCAAAGCCGGCCTGGCGCGTGTCGTAGTAAGTCTGCCACATATCCGAGGCTTCCACCCGCAGCCCGTAGCGCACACCGTCGTAGCGAGCCAGATTGCTGCTGGCCTCGGCAGTGGCTACCAAATAGTAGATGGGAATGCCATATTCGGTGTGAGGCAGCGAAATCTCGATCAACACGGCGCCCAGGTCAGCCATCACATCTAATGCAGCGCGAACGGCTGTTTCGACACCCGGTTCGACTCCCCCCTCAACAAAGTACTCCTTAGGCACCCCCACCTTCATGCCTTTCAAACCATCGTTCGCTTTCATCTCGCGTACGTAATCAGGCACGGGGGCGCCGAGGCTGGTGGAGTCTAGCCGGTCGTGGCCGGCGATGCAGCCCAGTAAAACGGCGGCGTCTTCCACGTCTCTGGTCAGAGGGCCTATCTGGTCCAGCGAAGAACCGTGGGCGACCAACCCATAGCGGCTGACGCGGCCGTAGGTGGGCTTGAGGCCGACGATACCACACATGGCCGCTGGCTGGCGTATGCTGCCCCCCGTATCACTGCCTAAAGCACCTGGCGTTTCACCCGCAGCAACCGCAGCCGCGCTTCCTCCACTGCTGCCGCCTGGCACCCGCCCCAAATCCCAGGGGTTACCAGTAGTGAAAAAGGCCGAATACTCGGTGGAAGAACCCATAGCAAATTCGTCGGTGTTGGTTTTGCCGAGGAAGACGGCCCCGGCAGCGCGTAGCCTGGTGACGACGGTGGCGTCGAAGGGGGGTACGAAATTCTCTAAGATGCGTGAGCCACAGGTAGTGGCGATGCCCAGAGTGGAGATGACATCTTTGATGGCGAGAGGGATACCCAGTAAGGAGGTATCGTCGCCGGCTGCGCGACGGTGGTCAGCCGCCTCGGCTTGGGTCAGCGCTTCTTCGGGAAGGAGGCTAATGTAGGCCCGCACCTCGTTGTCTATAGCCAGAACCCGGTCGAGTACCGCCTGGGTCAGCTCAACCGATGAGATTTCGCCCTTGCGTAACATTGCCTGGGCTTCGTGGATTGTCAGCCAGTTTAGATCAGCCATCACCTTTACTCCAGGATGGCCCGCACCCGGAATTGGTTGGCGTCGGCGTCAGGAGCATTAGCCAGGGCTTCATCGGTGGAAATCGAGGGTGTCACCTCGTCAGGGCGCATCCCACTGCTTAACCATAGGGCACTGGCAGTAGGGGATACTCCCGAAGTGTCAAGGCGATTCAGCATGTCGGCGTAGTCCAAAATGGCCGAAAGTTGATCGCGAAACATCTCTTTCTCAGCACTGCTGAGGCTAAGTCGAGCTAGTTCGGCGATGTGTTCTACTTCTTCGAGGCTCAGTTTGGGCACTGTTCGCTCCAGGGAGGAAATGGGAATTACAGCTCTCATTATATCATTTTCCCAGTTGGGTAGCAAGGGTAGCGGATGGGAATTGGCTATCCGTCTCTGAGCGATATGCACAGGAGTACGAACGGGTATCAGTCTGCGGAGGCGCAGGTTGATTCGAAATTTCGCCAAACGTCGGTTGCTGCTATAATCCGTAAGGGACAGTTCAGGCTGTCTGACGCCAGCCTGAATGAAACCACAAAAATTCTTCGGAATGGTGGGGGCGACCCTCGTGGTCGCCTGCGCGGGGCACCCCTACCATGCTGGAATTAATGTATGGTTTCGTTTAGTGACTGGCGCCCGGCACCCTCAACCAGGGGTTTTCAACCTGGACGATTTTTCACGGGGGGCTCTGTTCGACCCAGGCGAGGGTGCTGCATGCATCATACGAGGAACGGGTATTGGGGATTATGGATAATAAAGTGTTGATCGTGGAGGATGAACCCATCCTGCTCGAGACGCTGGAATACAACCTGACTCGCCAGGGTTACCAGGTCTACACAGCGGCCGATGGAGTGGCTGCTTTGGAGCTAGCCCGACGGGAACGCCCAGACGTGATCGTGCTGGATGTGATGCTGCCCGGCCTGGACGGCTTTGAGGTGTGCCGTATCCTGCGCCAGGAGATGAGTGTGCCCATCCTTATGCTTACTGCAAGGGCAGACGAGGTGGACAAAATCGTGGGACTTGAAGTCGGCGCTGACGACTATCTGACGAAACCCTTCAGCATGCGGGAACTCCTGGCCCGGGTCAAAGCTCTGTTACGGAGGGTACGCCTCATCCGGGAGGAGCTGGCCGCGGAAGTTGACAAGCCCGATACGATGGGGGGGATAGGCGACATCCTGACTTTTGAAGACCTGGCTATCGATCTGACTCGCCGCGAGGTTTTGCGCCAGGGGACTCCTCTGCACCTCAAGCCGAAGGAGTACGAGTTGCTTGTTTTTCTGGCCCGCAACCAGGGCATCGTCTTGTCCCGCGACTTGATCCTGGAACGGGTGTGGGGCTGGGATTACGCTGGAGGCACCCGCACGGTAGACGTTCACGTGCGCTGGCTGCGGGAGAAGATCGAGCCCGACCCGGCCCAGCCCACCCGCATCGTTACCGTGCGAGGCATCGGTTATCGTTTCGAGGGATGAACTGCAAGAAACCCGGTTGCTCGGAGAAGCCGGGTTTCTTATGCATGAGGGAGAAACATGTTTCATACCATTCGCTGGCGCATTGCCATCCCCTATGTGGTCCTTATCTTGCTGTCTACGCTGGGGTTGACCTTTTTCATATCGAATCAAGTGCGCAAGGTACGCCTGGCGGATTTGGAGACTCAGTTGTTGGCCGAGGCCCGGGTGCTGGTCGATAGCGTCCAGCCTTTGATGGCCCAGGGGGAAAGCGCCGACGCCCTCGACTCGTTGGCCCGGCGCTGGGCTGACCTGCTCGGGGCGCGGATCACCATCATCGGGGTGGATGGCACCGTGCTGGGCGAGTCGCAACACGATCGAACGGAGATGGGAAACCACCTGGACCGCCCGGAGGTGCAACAGGCACTGACCAGCGGACAGGGCAGCAGCATTCGCTTCAGCCAGACGGTCGGCTACGAAATGATGTACGTTGCGCTCCCGGTGAGGACTCCGTCGGGGGGGCGGGTGATGGGTGTGGTACGGGTTGCGCTTCCCTTGCGCCAGATCGAGGCCAGCGTCGGGCGCCTGCGCCAGACCATCCTGACGGCGGGGCTGTTCACGGCGTTGCTGGCGGCGCTGATGGCCTTGCTCATCGCCGAGCGCACGGCGCGCCCGGTGCGCCGCTTGACTGACGTGGCGGAACGTATGGCTGAAGGTGACCTGGGTGCCCGCCTCTTGCCCATGAGCCGGGATGAAGTGGGGCAGCTCACCCTGGCCTTCAACCATATGGCCGACCAACTGCGGGAGAAGGTGACGACCCTGGCCGAAGAACAGGACCGGCTCGCGGTCGTGCTGGAGCATATGGCCGATGGGGTGCTCATCACCGATCCTGCGGGGAAGGTACAACTCATCAACCCGGCTGCTGCCCGGCTCCTGGGTACTACCCAGTCTGCGGCCCTGGGGCGTTCCTTCGTCCAGGTGGTGTGGGATCATCGCCTGGTCGAACTATGGGAAAAGAGTTGTGAGCAGAACGTGGAACAGAACACAACGCTGGAATTGGATCGTCTGGGGCTGTTCTTGCAGGTTATCGTCACACCCCTCCAAGAGATCTATGCCCGGCCCCATCTGCCTGCGCCTGGCGCTACCTATAGCCCAGGTGCAGGTGGGGCGCACTTGGGCCGGCAGCCCAAGTACAGGCACTTGCAGCCCAAGTACAGGCACTTGCAGCCCAAGTACAGGCAGGCACAAGTGGCCATCCTCCAGGACTTGACCCAAATTCGCCGCCTGGATGCTGTGCGCCGGGATTTCATCAGCAATATCTCTCACGAACTTCGTACCCCGTTGGCTTCACTCAAGGCGTTGGTAGACACCTTGCGGGATGGCGCGCTGGACGATCCCCCGGCCGCCCAGCGTTTCCTGGATCGCATCGAGACCGAGGTGGACGCCATGACCCAGATGGTACAGGAATTGCTAGAACTCTCGCGCATCGAGTCGGGGCGGGTGCCATTGAGCCTGGTTCCTACCCCTGTGGCCGACGTGGTGGCTCCTCCTGTAGAGCGGCTGTATCCCCAGGCCGAGCGGGCCGGGCTGAGTCTCACCGTCGATTTACCCTCTGATCTACCTCCGCTTCTGGCTGATGCAGAACGGGTGCGACAGGTGGTCACCAATCTGGTCCACAATGCGATCAAGTTTACGCGGCCTGGCGGCAGGGTGATGGTACGAGCTTACGCCGTCCAGGACGAAGGATTACTACCCAAGGCTGACCGCCACCACTTAGAGGTCATCATCGAGGTGGCTGACACCGGGGTAGGCATCCCGGCTGACGACCTACCGCGCATCTTCGAACGCTTTTACAAGGCCGACCGGGCCCGCAGTGGCGGTGGCACCGGTCTGGGATTGGCCATCGCCAAGCACGTCGTGCAGGGCCACGGCGGACGTATTTGGGCCGAAAGCATCGAAGGGCAGGGAAGCACGTTTTACTTCACTTTGCCGGCTTTTGTGTGATCCGGGCGTGGGCATAGCTAGACATTCAGATCTTGTCTACCATCCAGCCAGATCATCAAGCCCCGACCGATTCTCCCCCACCAGATTCGACACTTCATCATTCAACAACGACGCGGCCGATCTCTACATAATTGTTGCTCGGGATGCCCTGCTCCAGCACCGGCAGCCGCTCCAGGGTCTGCCCATCATAGGCGCCGGCTTGAAGGCGGTAGCTCCCTGGTGGCAGATCAGGCGGCAAAGTGAGCCTATGCTCATCGCGCAATTCCTTATGTATTCTGTTTACTTCTCACTGCCGGCCTTAACAGAATGTTTACATCCCCTTAATACAACTTTAACTGGTTCTTGAAGCCCCGTTAATTAGCGCATGGTATTCTCATGTGTGAAATCAACCATTCCATTGAGAGGAGAAGACTATGCGTTACAAGTTTTCGATTGGTTTGATACTGGCAGCCCTGCTGCTGGCAGCGTGCAACAGCCAGGGAGCCACGTCGCAGCCCACGCCAGCGGCGCAGGGGAAAGTGGTCGAGCAACCTACGGCGGCACCGGGCTCCATTCAGCTCACTGGTGCTGGGGCAACCTTTCCCTTTCCCCTCTATTCGCGCTGGTTCTACGAGTACGCCTTCGTAGACCCTTCGGTGCGCTTCAACTACCAATCTATCGGCTCGGGTGGCGGCATCCGCCAGATCACGGCTAAGACAGTGGACTTTGGTGCGTCGGACGCCATTCTGAACGACGAACAGAAGGCGGCTGCGCCTGGCCTGGAAATGTTCCCCACTGTGGCCGGGGCCATAGTCGTGGCGTATAACGTCAAAGACGCGGATGGGAACGACATCCCCGGCGGCCTTAAGCTCACCCCGGACGTCATTGCCGACATCTTCCTGGGTAAGATCACCCAATGGGATGACTCCCGCTTGGCGACGTTGAACCCGGATGTCAAGCTACCCAGCCAGGAGATCGTCGTTGCCCACCGCTCCGACGGGTCTGGCACTACCTTCCTCTTCACCAGCTACCTGAGCCAGATAAGCGAGGAATGGAAGGCTCAGGTCGGCGCCGGCACCTCGGTGGAATGGCCGGTGGGCCTGGGCGGTAAGGGCAACGAAGGCGTGGCCGGGGTGGTACGCGAGCAGCCGGGTGCCCTGGGCTACATCGAGTTGGCCTACGCCGAGCAGAACAAAATCTCCTATGCCTTCGTCCAGAACCAGGCCGGCAAGTTCATCGAGCCAAGCCTGGAGAGCACCACCGCTGCTTCCAATGCCTTCGTCGCCGAGATGCCTGAAGATATGGGACAGTTACTGGTCAACGCTCCCGGCGATGACTCCTATCCCATCGCTGGCTACACCTTCCTCCTCATCTACCAGGATATGCCAGACTGCGCCAAGGCACGCAAATTGGCCGAATTCGTGCAGTGGGCGTTGACCGCGGGTGATCAGTACGTCACAGAACTCCTCTACGCCCCGCTGGGCGCCAGCGTGGAGCAGAAGGTGATCGAGCGCCTCCAGGGCCTGACCTGCGAAGGGGGCAAGCCGGTGTTGGGACAGTAACCCATGAAGAGACAATGCGTGATGCATGGTGCGTGTTCCTTCGCGCACCACGCTCGATATCAGGGGGACGCGTGAATCTGCCAGACAGGACGATTACTCGTCGAGCATTCAACCTCCCCCGCAACCTGGGGGATATCCTTTTCCAGAGCTGGACCTGGCTGATGGCGGCCACGCTTTTGGCTCTCATCGCCCTGCTGGTGTATGAGCTATACGCCGGTTCGCGCCTGGGACTGGCCCGCTATGGCCTGCGCTTCCTGTTAGACCAGGATTGGAACCCGGTCTTCGAGCGGTTCGGGGCGCTGCCCGCTATCTATGGCACAGTGGTCTCGTCGCTCCTGGCGCTGATCATTGCCGGGACGCTCGGGCTGCTGGCCGCTATTTTCCTGGCTGAGCTGGCCCCTGCCTGGCTGGAGGCCCCCCTCTCCTTCCTCATCGAGCTCCTGGCCTCCATCCCCAGCGTGGTCTACGGGCTGTGGGGGTTGTATGTGCTGGCTCCCATTCTGCGCCAGCCCGTCGGGCGCATCTTGCAGGACAACCTGGGCTTCCTGCCTCTCTTTAGCTGCACCCCGTTGGGAATCGGCATGCTGGCCGCCGTAGCCATTCTGGCCATTATGATCCTGCCCTACATCACCGCCGTCGCCCGGGACGTCTTGCGCGCGGTGCCGGACCACCAGCGGGAAGCGATGCTGGCCCTGGGCGCCACCCGTTGGGAGACCATCTGGCGGGCGGTAGTGCCCTATGCTCGCTCGGGCATCGTGGGCGGGCTGATGCTGGGATTGGGCCGGGCTGTGGGCGAGACCATGGCCGTGACCATGCTCATCGGCAACCGCCCGGAGATTTCGACCTGCCTGTTCAATCCGGCCTATACCCTGGCCAGCCTCATCGCTAACGAATTCACGGAGGCCACCTATGACCTTTACGTCTCGGTGCTCATTGAGCTGGGGCTGGTCCTCTTTGGGGTGACGCTGATCCTGAACGCCGTGGCCCGCCTGCTGGTGTGGCGCGTGGGCCGCGGTCCGGAGAGGGGGCGGGTATGAGCCAGAGAAGTAGCCGAGATCTCACACCTGGACTGACCCTGAATGAAGCGAAGGGGAACGTCTATGCCTGGCGCAGAGGGGTCAACTGGCTGATGATAGGGTGCACTGCCCTGAGCACAGCCCTGGCCGTGGTCGCCCTGATGGCGGTGCTGGGCTACGTGGTGGTCAATGGTGTTTCCGCTCTCAGCGTGGATTTCTTCACCCGGCTGCCCACACCTGTGGGGGTGCCCGGAGGCGGTATCGCCAACGCTATCGTTGGCAGCCTGATCGTCGTAGGTCTGGCGACTCTGTTTGCGCTGCCCATCGGGCTGGGCGCTGGCATCTACCTGAGCGAATTTGGCCACAACCGCTTCGGTGATCTGGTGCGCTACCTGGCTGATGTGCTTTCCGGCGTGCCTTCTATCGTGATGGGCATCTTTGCCTACACCCTCATCGTCGCCAGGCAGGGCCACTTCTCGGCCCTATCGGCCGGTTTTGCTTTGGGGGTGATGATGTTGCCGGCCATCACTCGCACCAGCGAGGAGATGCTGCGCCTGGTGCCCGACTCCCTGCGGGAGGGGGCGCTGGCCCTGGGTCTGCCCCGCTGGCGGACCACGATCAGCGTGGTGCTGCCGACGGCGGCCGGAGGGGTGATTACAGGGGTGGTGCTGGCAGTGGCCCGGGTGGCTGGGGAAACCGCACCCTTGCTGTTCACCGCCTTTGGCAATCCCTTCTGGAACGTGGACATCAATCAACCCATTGCCACCCTGCCGCACACCCTTTTCACTTACGCCATCTCACCCTACGACGACTGGCGGACCAAGGCCTGGGGAACGGCGCTGGTGCTGGCGGCATTGGTGTTGCTGGCCAGTCTGCTCGCTCGCCACTTTGGCTGGCAGCGACGTGTGGGATGAGAACTCAATTTGTATGGAAGAGAGAATGACTATGATCGAGCTGCAGCTACTGAGGGCCACCGTGGCAGAACGGGAGACGACTATCGTGCGCACGGCGGCCAGGAGTATGTGTGTCGAAAGCCTGAGCGCCGGCTTTGGCAATTTCACTGCCATCCGGCACATCAACCTGACCATCGAGCCCAACCAGATCACGGCCATCATCGGGCCTTCGGGCTCGGGCAAGTCCACCCTCATACGCAGTCTGAATCGTATGCATCAGGAGGTGCGGGGCGCCTGGGTGCACGGGCAGGTTTGGCTGGGCGATGAAGACATCTACGCGCCTGGTACCGACCCGGTTCAGGTGCGACGGCGGGTGGGTATGGTCTTCCAGAAGCCCAACCCCTTCCCCACCATGTCAGTCTTCGACAATGTGGCAGCCGGGCTCAGGCTCAACCACTGGGGACATGTGCCTGGCCTGGAGGAACGGGTTGAGCAGGCGTTACGCCGGGCCGCGCTCTGGGACGAGGTGAAGGACAAGCTGCACCAGTCGGGAGCAGCCCTTTCGGGCGGGCAGCAGCAGCGGCTGTGCATCGCCCGGGCGTTGGCCGTGCAACCGGAAATCCTGCTCATGGACGAGCCGGCCTCGGCTCTGGACCCTATCGCCACCTTCAAGATCGAGGAACTGATGCGGGAACTGGTGCAAGACATCACCATCGTCATTGTCACCCATAACATGCAGCAGGCGGCCCGGGTGTCGGATTTCACTGCCTTCCTCATGATGATGGAAGACCGGGCGGGTGAACTGGTGGAGTATGGGCCGACTGAGCAGATTTTCACCCGGCCCAGCGATAAGCGCACTGAGGATTACATCACCGGAAGGTTCGGATAGGTTATGTGCGATTAACGCAATGGGACCATTCCATCTATGGTGATGGGGGTGATGAGGCGTCGCCCCCAAGTCATCACAACGGAGAGAGTGGCGATGATGAAAAAGAAACGAGTGCTGTTTCTGTGTACGGGTAACTCGGCCCGCAGCCAGATGGCCGAGGGGTTAGTTAACCACTTCCTGGGAGCGGAGTGGGAGGCGTATTCGGCAGGCACTCACCCGGCTGGTTACGTGCATCCCCTCGCCATTCAGGCGATGCTTGAGCTGGATGTTAACATCTCCGGTCATCGTTCCAAGCGGGCGGATGAGTTCCGGGATACCCATTTTGATCTGGTGGTCACGCTATGTGATGATGCTGCCGAGAACTGTCCGGTCTGGTTGGGGCCAGGCCAGGTAGTCCACATCGGCTTTCCCGATCCGGCCCGGGCCACCGGGAACCATGCTGAACAGTTGGCGATATTCCGCCGGGTGCGGGATGCAATCCGGCAACAGGTGCTTGAGTATCTGGGGAAGGAGATAGACTATGCTAATGCAGACCTTTGAAGGGGAGCTGCAGCGCCTTCAGGATGAGATGCTGGTCTTGGGTAGCATGGTAGAGAGCGCTATCACCGAGTCGGTGGATGTCCTCAAGCGACATGATCTGGCAGATTCACAGCATCTCATCGCCTTAAACCAGCGCATCAAGAAAAAGCGGTTTGCCGTTGAAATGGACTGTGTGAGTCTTGTCGTTACCCAGCAGCCTGTCGACGGTGATCTGCATACCATTGCTTCCATCCTGGAGATTGCGACCGAGTTGGAGCGCATCGGGGATTACGCCAGGGACATTGCCAGCTCTCCGTTTATGCTTATAATTGAAGAGCCTGTTCTGAATCTGCTGGTTGACATTCACCACATGGCCACAAAGGCGCAGGATATGCTCCACCGGGCGCTGCAAGCTTTTGTGCAGCGGGATTTAGCCGTGGCGCAAGCCGTCCGTGCCGGGAATGATGAAGTAGATGCTCTGTACCATCAGGTTTATCAGGACTCGCTAGCCTTTATGAAGGAGAACTCGCGGGTGAATGACAACTCGCGGGCACTCATTAACCAGGCTCGGTATCTGGCACAGATAGCCCGCCATGTGGAGTGTATCGCCGGCCAGGTAGTTCATATCTGTGATTGGGTGACCTTCGCCGTCACTGGTGAGATGAGGAACATGGATACAGATCGGGTATCGAATTCGTCCCCGTCAAATCCTGGAAATAAACGGAGGGGAAATGCAAGGGTGTTGTAAGGAGGACGGTTATCATGAGTATCCGCTCGGCTTTTGACCAGGAGTTGCAGGTCTTACGCGACAACGTGCTGCGCTTGGGCAGCATGGTAGATGCTGCCATCGGGCGCTCTATTCATGCCCTTAAAGAGCGTGACCGGATGCTGGCGCAGCAGATCATCGCCGACGACGAGAAGATCAACGAATTGCGCTTCAAGATCGAAGAGGATTGCCTGGGCCTCATCGCCCGCCAGCAGCCGGCCGCCCGTGACCTGCGCTTCATCGTGGCAGCTATGAACATCGTGCTCGACCTGGAGCGCATGGCCGACCACGCCGCCGGCAATGCGACCATTGTCTTGCGTATGGGCGATGCACCCTTGCTCAAACCGCTTATTGACCTGCCGCGTATGGCCCAGATTTCGCAAGAGATGTTGCGTTCCAGTCTGGATGCCTTTATGTCTGAGGATGCAGAGTCGGCCATGGCCATTACCGAAAGAGACGAAGAAGTAGATCAGCTTTACAACCAGATTTTTCGCGAGTTGATCTCTTTCATGATCGAAGACCCGCGGACGGTGACCCGGGCCATGTATCTGCTCTTTTGCGCTCACAACATGGAGCGCATCGCCGATCGAGTTACCAACATCTGCGAACGGGTCGCCTTTGTTGCGACGGGACGGATGGAGGAGATTTCCTCGGAAGCAGGCTCAAATGTAGGCGTGGCATAGTGAGCGCGTTGGCTAAGTACGATGGGAGATAACTCGACGAAACGGGGCGCAGCACGCTGCACCCCGTTTCGTTCCGCACTCAATTTGAAGTAATGAAGCAACAGCCAAATTATGCTTCCATCCGCAAGTAATGGGTTATCTGCTTGAGAATGGTGCGCAAATTGAGCTTGATGGGGTGTACTCGATGGGTGATCGCGTAGCCTTTGAACAGCTTATGCATCCACCAGTATAGGCTGTCGGTCCCTTTATTGTGGGGCACTTTGATAGCCAGGCGGATAAGAGGCTCCAACCAGGGAAACTCCACGCCCAGGGCGAACCAGCGTTGCAAGTTTTCCATCTGAAGTTTCTCTTTGGGATCGCGAATGATGATCGAACTGTCCCAGGCAATGGCCCCAATGTCTTCGAAGCTGCCGGCCATCAGCCCGTTCTGTGTAGTGAACTCGCCCAGTTCTGTTGCCGGATAGGGCTGGAAGAGAAAGGCGTGGGCGTATTTGACTTTCGCTTCGGCATTGAGGTGCATGGTGGCGAAATCGTCCTCCAGGGTAGCGGTGGGCAGGGCCAGGATGTTGGTGGCGGTCAGGTTAATGCCGGCCTCGTCAAGCATCTGCCCCGCTTCGATAATCGTGTCGCGCGGCATCTTGCGCTTGAGCAACCCGTTGCGCAATTCGTCGTTGCCCGACTCGATGCCCATGCTGACTGTGTTGGCACCGCCCTTCTTGAGCAATGCCACTTTCTCGGGGATGAGCAGGTTGGCCCGCACGTTACAGAAAAAGGGTAATCCCACCTCTCGAGGAAATTTCTCGGCAAATTCCTCAAGCCAATCCACAAAGATAATGAACAGGTCGTCAAGGAAGACCACCTGCTCCAGCGGGTAGTGTTCTTTCACCCACAGCACTTCTTCAATGACCGAGTCGACGCTGCGCTGGTAGCCCCGCTTTTCGCGCGTGTAAATCTGGTACCAGGCGTGGTTAAAACAATAGGTACAGTTATAGGGGCAGCCCCGGCTGGCCATAAAGTGCTTGATGGGGCTGATGCGGGTGGCCTCGTGTTTGTCGTAAATCAGAGAACGATCAGGCATGGGCAGGTCGCCCAACTTGCGTATGAGGGGGCGAACCGGGTTTTTCACAATTTCGCCATCTGCTTTGAACCACCAGTTGGGGATGTCGGGGTGAAAACCGCCGTTGCTCAGCGCGTTTGCCAGATCCACGATGGGGCCTTCACCTTCCCCAACGCACACGCCGTCTACACCGGGGGCTTCGATCATATCTGGAAAGAAAGTGGGGTGCGGCCCGCCAAAAACCGATATCGGCTCCCGGTCGCCTAAGGCCCGCTTGATTTCACGATTGAGATTAAAATAGTAACGCTGTGACCCGGTCATCACACTATAGCCTACGATGTCCGGCTGAAAGTCTTTGGCTAACTTGACTGGATCTTCTTGGGCGGCGATGGTGAGCGCAACTTCGTGCCCTGCCTCTTTGAGTACGGCAGACATAGACATAATACCCTGTGGTTCATAGTCAATCTGCTTTTCTACCCAGAGGATACGTGCCATCAGTTTCTTTCCTCCTCTCCCGTTAAAGGCTGCTCAGGCAGCCCCATGACTTTTCAGACAGCCTCTTGGAGGGCATTTGAAAGTTCGGGTTTCGGCTTCACATGCGCTCTTGGAGCCTGTCCAGAAATCTATGGGCGGCGGTATCCCGGTGCCAAGGTATAGGACGTTGCCTTATTCGGAGTCAATCACTCTTCTTAACACCCTGCATTATATGCTATTTTACGAGTGTTGTCAACGGTTTTTTATCAAAACATTGATAGTAATTAAGATTTTCCCGGGCGTAGCACTCGTTCGTCGCCTACCCGTTTGGTGATACGCTGATCGTCCAGATACTCCAGTAGCGCCAGGGCATATTTGCGGCTGGTATTGAAGGCGTCTCGCACCTGCCCCACATTTACACTGCCGTGCTCGGCGATATATTCTTTGACCCAGGCTACCAGTTCATCGTAGGTCTCGGACAAAAGCAATACATCGGGGCCGAGACGCACCAGTTGACCGGTTTCAATCAGAGCCAGCACTACATCCTCGCCTACTGCAGCCACCGAGTCTTTGTAGGAAGGAGTGGTGTAGGGAGTGCGCTGAAACTCGCGCAGCAAGCGATTGATAAGTGCTTGCTGGTCGGGTCTAAAGCGGACGGCGTGTTCAGGCAGGCGGATGATCGTCTCAGTTTCGACCAGCGCTCCTTCGGCTGAGGCGCGGGCCACCGCCTCGTTGAAGAGGCGAGTATCTAGCTTGAGCCGGCTCTTGAGCGCCTCGCGGGGCATTCCCTGGCGCAGAGGGTAGGTACGATGAAAGTCCCCCACCTCACCGGTGAGACGGTTGCGTAGCATCGCCCAGCCGACTGGCGAGGCAACGTATTGCGGCGATCTGAGTACATCGTCTGATGGGGATGATCCAGGCAGTAGGGTAAAAACCTGTCCCTCTTGCAGTAGTTGGCGTAAGGCTTCAGCAGCCGTTTCGGCCGGCAGGGGCGTGTCGCTGATGAGCGTCCGAGCCGGCATAGGTCCTCGCCGGTCGAGGGCTTCCAGCAATAGGTCGGCGGGGGTTCCATGGGCCAGCGTCTCGAGTCGCTGGATGACTGCCGGACGGAAGCGCCGATGTCGCCGGCGGGGGAGAGGGTCTACCACCATACCGCCGCCGATGGTCAACGAGGGCGACGGCTGGCGAATGATGAAGCGATCCCCTTTTACCAGAGGAACGCGCTCGGCCAGGCGAAGCTGCGCCCAACCGCTCTGGCCAGGCGCCAGACTGCGCGTACCTAGCAAGCGAACGTGGGCCATCACTTCAGCAGCGCCGGTGAAGAACTCTACTTCTTGGTTGTGACGCAGTTCCCTGGGAGCGTCGGTCAGGTAGTCCAGGCGTACGTCCACCAGTTGCGTCGGCTCCAGCCAGCCCGGGATAGTTACCACATCGCCCCGCTTAACATCCTCGGTACTCACACTGGTCAGATTGACGGCGACCCGGCTGCCGGGTACTGCTACTTCGATTTTGCGTTTGTGAGTCTGCAAGCCGCGGATGCGAGCCTTGAGCCTGGCCGGCGAAATTTCCACCTCCTGGCCTACGCGCAGATTTCCGTCACTAAGGGTGCCGGTCACGACCGTGCCGAAGCCAGCCACAGTGAATACCCGGTCCACCGGCAGTCGCGGACGGCCCCGATCAGCGCGCGGCGGGATTTTGGCCAACACCTTGTCCAGCGTCTGGCGTAGGCGATCGAGACCCTGGCCAGAGACGGCTGAGACAGGCACAATGGGAGCCCCCTCGAGGACTGTGCCCTCGACTACGTCCATCACCTCGGCTTCCACCAACTCGATCCACTCTTCGCTTTCAGCCAGATCAACTTTGGTGAGAGCGATGACGCCGGTGGGAATTTTGAGCAGGTCGAGGATGGCCAGGTGCTCGCGGGTTTGGGGCATTACACTTTCGTCGGCAGCGATGATAAAGAGGACAGCATCAATGCCCCCCACACCGGCCAACATGTTCTTGATAAAATCCTGGTGACCGGGCACGTCCACTATGCCCACCTGTTCGCCAGAGGGGAGTGTGAGCCAGGCGAAGCCCAGGTCGATAGTCATCTCGCGCTCTTGTTCCTCTTTTAGACGGTCAGGGTCAATGCCGGTGAGCGCCTTGACCAGCGTTGATTTGCCGTGATCAACATGGCCAGCAGTTCCGATGACGTGCACAATTACTCCTGTTCTACCATCTCTTCAAATCGTGCCTGCCAATCTTGAGCGGCAATGGTTCGCATCTGAGCATCTTCTTCCGCCATTTGTAGCAGCGATTGCAGTTGCTTCTCGTTGGCCTTGACCCGTTTTTCGAGGACAGTGGCCCATTCGGTCAGCTCAGCCAGGGCCTTATCGTATTCGCTCCATTGATGGTCCCATTCCATCGTGTGCTTTTTCCAGCGTTGTTCCTCTTGGGTCTGCCATTCTTCCAACTGGGACCTTTGACGGTTTTCGGCCAGCCGCTGGAGTTCGGCCGTTTCATGTTGCTGACGTTGAATCTGCTCTTTGAATTCTTGCAAGTCTTCCATCGCCTTTTTGATGCGCTGATACTGCTCGGCGTAGCGTTCCATACGCTGTTCATATTCGGTCATCCGTTGACGTTGCAGTTCGGCCTCTTCGAGCCAGCTCTTCATCTGGCGTTCGCGTTGTGCATCCTGAAATTGCACTCTTTCCAGTTCTTGATTCTGTTGTTGGCGCATTTCATCAACAGTGGATCTCATCTCACCCATGCGGGCTGGAAGTTGCTCAAGTTGCTGAATTCTGGAGAGCTGCAATTCATTTTTCTTGAACAACTCGGGGATCATAACTTGCAGTTGGGCGATGCGTTTATTATCCTGCTGACGCTGTTCTTCCAGATAGCTGATGCTGCGGACCCGTTCATCCTGGCTTTTGTTGGTATCCATCATTTGCTGTTGCAAGCGGGCAATAGTTTCCGACAGGCGCTGCGTATCGGCGCGACGGGCAGCGAGTTCTTCGTCGTAGCGGCGAAATTTCTCAACTTCCTTGCGGATTTCGCTGATCGTTTGGGTAACGTTCTCAATCTCCACCTGGCGCACCCGGTCACTATCTCGCAATGCGTGCTGGCGCCGTGCTTCGCTTTTCTCCAGAAGAGTGTTCATCTCGTGCTTGAATCGCTCGAAGTAGCCTTCGATTTGAGCCACCCGGTCAACGTAAGCATGGAGGGCAGCCAGTTCAGCCTCCAGATCGATGATGCGTTTCGCCTGGTTCTCCCGTTCCCCGGTCAGCGTTTCCACTCGTTGCTGAAGTTGATGCAGCTCGGCGCGGTCACGCTGATGCTCTTTATCGAGCCAGGTGACCATTTGTGACAGTTGACTATGTTCCATAGGGTGACGTCTCCTTAGAGAAACTACCTTCTTGTTGAGGGGACAGTGTGCAGATCGCTAATTGTGGATTGTCAACCGAAATCAAAAATCCAGAGCCAGTGACACGCGTCCCATTCTATCACGACCGGGGTATGAGAGCAAGCGAAGTGGCAGAATGTTTGCCTTAAGTCCTTGTTTGTGATACACTGAATCTACTATGGTCATAACACCTTCTGGCAAAAGGGAAATGTTCCCAGACAATGGCCTTCGCTACGAGCGTGCCGACACATTGCCCGTTTATCGCTTTGACCAGTTTAGTGCTGAACCATCGCTGGTACACGCTGCCTTTACCCGGCTAGGAGGCGTCAGCCTGCCGCCTTATGCCTCACTCAACCTGGGACACACGGTGGGCGATGATCCTATGGCGGTTGAAATCAACTACAGTCGGGTGTACCGGGCTCTGCGCATCCATCGTTCACAGACGGTTACTTGCCATCTCACCCACAGTGCCAACGTTTTGGTGGTGACGGCTGCCGACGGGGGGCGAGTAGTAGGGCGGGGGGATGCATTGGTCACCGCCGATCTGGGTGTGTACCTGAGCATGCGATTTGCTGACTGCGTGCCAATTCTGCTGCATGACCCGGTACAAGGGGCAGTTGGCCTGGCGCACGCTGGTTGGCGCGGCACAGTGAAAAATGTCGCCGGAGCTGTGGTGCAGACGATGGTCGATGAGCTGCGGTGTTCGCCGGAAACCATCACGGCCGTGATTGGACCGTCCATCGGCCCCTGTTGCTACCAGGTGGGGAGCGAGGTGATCCAGGCTGTGGAAGCGGCCTTTCCTCCGAGGGGACTTACCTATGACAACACCGGGCGTCTCCTGAGCCGTCGTAATGGACATAAGGCCTACTTTGACCTGTGGGAGGCCAATCGACAACAACTCACAGCAGCCGGTGTGGGTCAAGTGGTAGTCGCGGGACTTTGCACTGCCTGTCATACTGACCACTTTTTCTCGCACCGGGCTGATCATGGGCACACCGGGCGTTTTGGCGTGATCATTGGCTATCGGGAGTAAGCGAGATGGTGAGCGCTCGCGTTGATATCCCCACCAACCTGGCATGCATGCGGGAGCGGATTGAGGTGGCTGCCCGACGTGCCGGGCGCGATCCGGCTGAGGTGACACTGGTCGCCGTCACCAAGACACACCCAGTTGAGATGGTACGGGCTGCTTACCAGGCGGGTGTTCGACACTTCGGCGAAAACCGGGTCGAAGAAGGGCAACTGAAGATACCTGCTTTCGATGAGTGGCTGGCTGCCAGTTCAGAGGCTTCTCAGCGACCCACCTGGCACATGATCGGTCACCTGCAAAGTCGCAAAGCGGGCGACGCACTGATTTATTTCGACGTCATCCATTCCGTGGACAGTCTCAAGCTGGCCCAACGACTGAATCGTCTGGCTAAGCGCGATGTCCCGGATCCCGTCCCGGTCTCTCCCGGACCCCGTACCGGGGATCCGGGACGGGGCGGGATCGGGACGGGACGGGGCGGGATCGGGACTGCTGGGGTACTCCGTGACCGGCTACCAATGCCTATCCTGCTAGAGTGCAACGTCTCCGGCGAGGTCAGCAAATATGGATTTGCGCTGAGCCGATGGCAGGAAGATCGGCAGGCGCGCACCGCTTTGTTTGATGTGGTGCGGCGTATCGTTGAGCTACCCCAGCTTCGTCTTCAAGGGCTGATGACGATGGCTCCTATCGTCCCTGAGCCGGAACAGGTGCGTCCTGTCTTTGCCGCTTTGCGTACCTTGCGTGATGCGCTGGCAGAGGAGTTCCCTGCCGTTGAGTGGCGACATCTTTCGATGGGAATGACCGACGATTTTGAGGTAGCCATCGAAGAAGGGGCGACATTGGTTCGGGTCGGCCGTGCCATCTTCGGCCCCCGGGAAACCAATCTCTAATGTCGAAAATGAAAGTGAGAACTAAGTGAGGAATCGATCCAGATTATGTTGAAAGAGGCGCGAATTGCATTTATTGGTAGTGGTGTGATGGCCGAGGCGATGATCAAAGGCCTGGTGAGTCAGGGATTATTGCCGGCCCAGAGCATCATTGCCAGTGGCCCTCGCCCTGAGCGGGGGGCTGAACTGGCAGAACGGTATGGAATCGAGGTGACCGAAGACAACGTTGCAGCCGCCGCGAACCGTGACATCGCCGTGTTGTCAGTCAAGCCGCAAATTTTGGGCGAAGTGTTGGCTGAGCTTGGCGGCGGGGTGATCAGGTCTGAAGCGTTGGTGCTTTCCATTGTGGCAGGGGCTACCATTGGACGCATTGCCAAAGGGCTCAACCATCAAGCCATCGTGCGCGTGATGCCTAACACTCCCGCCCAGGTGGGCATGGGGATGTCGGTGTGGACGGCCACGCCAGAGACCGATGAGGCACAGCGGGCGCAGGCGCGGACGATGTTGGCTGCTCTGGGCGAAGAACTGTATCTGGACCAGGAGGATTATCTGGACATGGCCACAGCCCTGTCGGGCACTGGCCCGGCTTATGTTTTCTTGGTGATGGAGGCGCTGATAGATGCTGGTGTGCATCTCGGCTTCTCGCGTCGGGTCTCGGAGCAATTGGTGCTGCAGACTATGCGGGGTTCCCTCGAGTTTGCCCGGGCATCGCACCGGCACCCGGTTGAATTGCGCAACATGGTCACTTCACCCGGAGGTACTTCGGCCGAGGCGTTGTATCAGCTGGAAAAGGGTGGATTGCGGACCGTCATCTCCAAGGCGGTCTGGGCTGCCTATCAAAAATCTAAATACCTGGGAGGTCTCAGCGGTGATCGTTAGCGTAGTAATTACCGTCGTCAACGCCGTCTTTCAACTGGCTGCGCTGGCCATCCTGGCGCGGGTCATCCTGTCGTGGCTGCCGATGGCAGGGGTACGCATCGACCCATATAATCCGTTGATCCGCTTCCTATTCCGAATCACCGATCCTATTCTGGATCCAATCCGTCGCTTTGCCACTTTCGGGATGGTTGATTTCAGTCCTATTGTCGCCCTGATCCTACTGGAGGTCATTCGACGTGTTCTGGTGGGTGTTCTTGTTGGCAGCCTATAAAATGGAGTGTAAATAGGCATTCTTTATCAAGACCTCTGCTGAAAGCATGGTCATAGTCAATTATGGGGGCTGGCGTGGGAGGCGTGATGTTATACCCAACGCACCAGTGGGTATTATAGGAACGGTTCTGTCCTTACCACAATTACAGAATGAGGTGAAACCATGCGCGAGCGCGAAATCGATTTCAAGATTACCAGTGCTGAAGGTGGCGCCGCCTTCCCGGTGCGGGTTGTGCCCCGCGCCAGCAAGAATGAGATCAGTGGGCGCCACGGGGACGCGGTCAAGATTCGGCTCACCGCTCCGCCCGTCGAAGGAGCAGCGAATGAAGCATTGGTAGACTTCCTGTCTGAAATATTGGAGGTCCGCAAAAGCCAGATCGAAATCCTGAGCGGTCACACTTCCCGCGATAAGGTGGTGTGTGTGATCGGCTTGTCACCTCAAGCAGTTGAAGAGCGACTGGGTGGGTACCCGGTCAAGGGTGGGGAGGAATCGGACACGGAAGCAGGGGCGTAGAGCCGCCCCCCTCATCAGGCAATTAGTAACGCCGCCAGGCTCGCCTGGGACTGAATGAAGCGTGAGAAATTAAATGGGTAGCCGATGCATGGGCCGCACCGCCGTAAAACAGGCGGTGCTGGGTAGATTTCCTCAGAAAAACCGGCCTGGCACCGGCTCTTTTCCCGCCCACAGTCCCGAGTGCAGCCCCACAGGGGGACTGCACTCGGGAAAGGACCTTTGTGGGGCTTCTGCCGTGTTACCCAAAAATTCATTAGAAAACGGTTAGATTTCGGTTTGAATTTCGCCCTTAGCTGCCACAAAAAAGGCCCCACCCCTCAGACGGGTGGGGCCTGGTTCGCCTGGCCTGGGCTCATCTTAACCAAGCGAGTGAAATAGTCTTCTAGTAGCCGCCGTAACCGGTCGGTATCGCATGGGCATCCCAAAAGTGTTCGTTCGCGACGGTACCGTGTGACATTATCACTTCAAACTCGTTCCAGATTGGATAGCCCCCATCTCTCCAGCACGGACTGTCTTCAAGGTCCGGGCCTACCCATACGATCTTGTAATGCCAGATTTCTCCGCTTCCGCCTGGCACGTTGCCGTTCCACTCGTTGTCTTCCCAGGCGTCGCACGTCCAGGAAGCGTTGTGGAACCTGGCATTATCCCATGCTTTTGACCATTTCATCACCAGGTGGTCGTTGGCGTAGGTGGGGTCACCCGCCAGCTAACATCCGGGGCCTGATTTACCGCCTTGTTTCGACGAGCGACACCACATTCCAGGGGATGAGATCGATAGATTAAAGTAGTAGACTGAGGCGCCGGTAATTTTCCAGTTGTAGTTGAGGAAGTCCATACCTATGTAGAGATTCTGGCAATTGCCGGCCCATGCATGCTGCCCATCTGTCCAGAGGCAACCCGCGTCGCCCCCAATGTCCCGGGCTATTTCCTCGACCTGGAAGGGACCGCTGTAAAGAACCTCCTGATCGTCCGCTGCGTACACGGTTGCGGTCCCGACCTGAATCAGCGACCACGACACGTCGCTCCCATGGATGCGCACAGTTTCGGAGTTCATCGCCTCATAATGTACCCAGACATCCTCACCAAAGGTCTCTGCCGGGCCTGGGAAGAAGTCGGCCGTGGAGTAGAATTGCGGAAAGTCGAACGGCTCATCTGAGAAGCGATAAACCTGTGTCCCGTTACCAGGCCCCTCGGCGATCGCCGCTGGCGGTATGGCCAGCAAAGCGAGTACTACCAGCAGAAACATAAGCTTCTTCATCGAATTTTCTCCTTGTGCAATGAAGTGCGGTCCCTATGGGACACAATCGCAATTTGAAAACCGGGGCTGGCCGGATTTGAGATCACCAGCCAATCATACCCGTACGCGTAATCAGTAGACATCACCTCCTCGTGTTGCTGCCAGAGTGGCAGGCTCTTGGAGAGAGGGCCGAAATAGTGTCTCCGAGCACCCAGCTTGCTAACGTTCGGCTCTGACTTTATGGCCTTATATCCTTCGTCCGCCTCGCTGCAGATCCCTCAGGAGAGGCGCTTGTTCCGGAATGGGGGTGTGGGAATGAGCGGAATACCAGTAGAAGAAAGGGGAGGCGCAAGTATAGGCGGCAATAAGTGGGACTATTGCAATGTAATCTGGATCTCCCTCCCATTTGCTACATATGCGTGGCACGCAGTGTGCCTAAAGTGGAGTCTACACTAATCTATTATATTATATCACAAATCTGCACTAAAGACACGTGGAATTCATTAGAAAATGGTTAAAATTTGGTTCGAATTCACCCTGGATAAGGACTTTGAGCGCCGGATGCCAGGAGGAGGGAACTTTCTGCGAAAGGAAAACGGCGTTATAATTAGAAAGTGGACTTGGAACAAGAGCTGAGACCCGCGTAGTCCGGGAGACGATGCGTGAAGGGACCGGCGTGCCAACGCCGACAGTCGAATCCCGGAGAGAGGAGGCCACAATGACTCCTGACCCTGTCACCGAACCGAACGAGGTCAAGCCGCCGGCCGAGGCCAAAGAGGCCGTCCGTCTGGCCCGGGAAGACCTGGCCCAAAAACTGGGTCTGGCCCCCGAGGCAATCCGGCTGGTTTCCGTTGAAACGGTGGAGTGGCGCGATACCAGCCTGGGCTGCCCGCAGCCGGGCATGATGTATGCTCAGGTCATTACGCCCGGGTTCCGGGTGGTGTTGGAAGCCGCGGGAAAAAAGTACGACTACCACACCGATCGGGGCCGAAGCGTGATGTTGTACGAGAAGTAGCGGTTGGACCCGCTGGAGGGTGGCCAACTAATAACAAAGAGGGGGTGGAGTTTTTCGGCTCCACCCCCTCTTCATTCCGGCCGGTGCTGCGTCTAAGGTGTAGCAGTGAATGCGTAGATGTCCGTGTTACCGAAGGTGGCCGGGCAGTCCGTGGCTGGGGCTGGCTTGGCCGTTGGGGTACCATCAACTAGCGATTGGCGCCACTCATTGATGTCATCGCAGACCGCCGCATTGCGCACATCGTTCCAGACGGCGGCGGCGAAGTCATTGGTGGCAGCGACGTAGTTATAGTCGCCCAGGAACTCAAAGGCCAGGCTGTTGGCGCTGGAAGCGCGGGCGTCACCTTCTACTCCTCGATGCAAAGTCTCCCAGTTATTCAGGTCGCTGAACTTGGCGTGGCGGACGACGCCCTGCATGCGGCGGGTGTCGCTGGTGTTATCACGCCAGGGGTCAAGAAAGGCCATGTAAGTGACGTAAACATCCTGGCCGTCGGGGGAGATGGCGATGGCTGGGAAGTCGGGGCGATCATCGCGCAGGGGACTGGTTCCGTTCTCTAAAGCAGTTCCGGCCGATGCGCTAACCGGCTCTGACCAGGTCTCACCGCCATCCGTTGAGTATTGCACCAGCGCTTGTTCGTGGTTTAATCCGTTGCTGGCATCCGACCAGATCATGACAATCGTGTCCGGGGCGTCGGCACCGCTGGGGGTGCCGTTGGCGATGTCGACGATGGGGAAACTGTTGGTACGGGCGCCGGCCACGCCATCGAAAGCGAAGTCGCCCTGGACCGGATCGAATACGCCGACTTCCGTGATGGTGGCTACCGGCCGCGGCCGATCGAACTTCACGCCACCGTCAAAGGAGCGTGCCATCCACTGTACTGCCTGCTTCTTGAAGCTGCCGTCCCAGAAGACGTAGACAGTGCCTTTGCTATCAGTGCGGATGGCGCAGCCCTGGCGCCCGCCGGAGCGACCCGCTCCGGAGCCGGTGTTGGAGGCCTGGCTGATCTGCTTTTGGCTCCAGGTGTCGCCCCCGTCCGTGGAGCGCAGGAAGACGACCGGTTCGGGCGGGCCGCCCATGCTGCGGAAGGCCACGTTGCAGACGTAGACGTTGCCGAAGTAGGGGCTGGACGCGGCGTTGTCGGCCCAGATGGCTTCCTTATCGGAAAAGGTGGCCGAACTTTGCTTGGAGATGACCACCGGTGGCATCCAGGCGTTCTTGCCGGACTCGCCGCCTTGTGCGGCCTTTTGAAGATCATCGGTGCGTGACACGGCGATGGCCTCAAAGCCCTTGAAGGTTTCCTCGTGGCGTGCGGAACTCAGGTTGGAGGTCAGGTTGGCGTAGTACAGGCGCGAGCCGTTGTCCCAGGAGAACTTCCCATCGGGCCCGAGACGGGGCCCGAAGACGAGGGCCGGGTCGCCGTCCGAGACAATGCCACTCTCATAGTACCAGGGCAACGTACCAATCGGACCGTTCGTTTCTGGTACACAAGGGGCGGGACCCAGGCAGTTGCGGGCGGAATAGCCGGTGTAGGTGGGCTGGCTCCAGGTGGCACCGCCATCAAAGGAGAAGTAAATACCCGAGACGCCGACGCCGGGGGTGAAGGGGCAATTAGTCGGAACCCCGGCGGCGCAGGCTTCCATGTCGATCTCCTCATTGGCGCCAGCCGCCAGGACCGTCGAGTTGTTGGGGTCGACCGCGATCCACGGCTCGTTCTGTTTGTTCTGTGAAAATGGCGTGACGGGACTGCCACCAGTGACCAGTACGTCGCCGCCAGCGGCGGCGGCGGGAATCACGATCACCAGGATGGCGATCAGGGCAAAGAGTGTAGCTTTCTTCATCTCAAGTTTCCTCCAAAGCTGATATTCTGCGATTAGTGGTCTATATTCACTCATCAAGTGTGTAGTTAGTCAGATGTCCATACCAGTCCGAAACGTCCTCTTTTCATCACCTCCTTTCGGGTTGAGAGTTCTTTTGGAAAGTCTGGCTCACTCCCAGAACATAACACTGCAGAGCGGCACTCCGCAACGAATTGAGAAAATAACGTATTTCCCAATCATTCGTTGAATTCTGCCGCCTTACGGTGTAGTGCTTGGCAGCAAGCACTTTTCAGGGATTGGGCTCGGCACTTAAGGTGACCTGAAGGTAGTTGATCTCAATGCTTGGCCAGCCTACGCTAGTCAGGACTACTCAGATCCAGGCGGGTTGCAAGGCCTGCTCTGTGTGCCGGGTTCTGGGAAATGGGGATATGGACGGGAGAAAAGACAACATTGAGCAGGTGGAGACGGTGACCGGCTGCGATGAGGAGCCCAGATATCCCGGCAATATATCGAACGTAGTGATCTGCGAGCTACGTTAAACACTGACACCCAGTGATAAGAAGCATTAGCTCAGGGCTTAGCGTTGACCACCGGGAGGCTGATATGAGCAAATCTATGGGTAAATCACTCTGCTGACAAATCACCAAGGTAGCAACTTGGGTTACACATAGTAAGGTTATCGCCGCAACCTAACTCGAAATTGTCCCTCGTACTCAGCCCAACAGAGCACCTGCTTTGCTCTGGTTTGCCGAAGTAATCACATTCAGTTAGGCTGCCTTCGATTCCAACAACCGCAGGCTCATTGCTGAGCCGCCGCCGCCGCGTCCACCAGGCCGTGACCGAAGAACGAGGTGCGGCCCCCGTTGCCGTAGCAGCGATACCGCTCGTCGGCAGTACCCAGCGGCTCCCAGTTGGGCGGGCAGTCGAGATGCTGCGCTGAGCGCTGCACCGCCGCTTTGATCGCGCCCGGGCCCCACTTCGGGTGCATCTCCTTCACCAGGGCTGCTACCCCAGCTGCGTGCGGCGACGACATCGAGGTGCCGTTCAGATAGACGTAGCCAGCGCCTTGGTCGGTGACGGTAATACCGGGGTAGAAGGCGTTGAGTGGGTCGTAGCCGTTCCAGATTTCTGAGTCGAAGGGGACTGCCCCGAGCACAGCGTCCTGGACGGTGCCGGTGGCCCGGAAGTAGTCACCACCCGGAGCGGTCACGTCCACGCGCGACATGCCCACGCTGGAGTAATCGGCGATCCATAGGTCGTAGCCGGGGTAGCCGACGGGGCCGGTGGCCGACACAGTCATCACGCCGGGCAGTTCGGCCGGAGCCACGCGGCAGTTGTTCTTCACGTAGCGCGTCTCGGCCGTGTCGGGCGGCCAGTCGGGGCTGATGTCGTCAAGACCCGGATGCTGCAGATCGGCCTGCTCGTTGCCGGCGGAGGCGACGATGAGCACGCCCCGCTGCTGGGCGTAGCGGGCGGCGTCCTCCAGCTCTTTGAGGATGGCGCGCTGCTCTGCCTCAGACTTGCAGTAGTACAGGTAGGGGTCGGCGAACAGGCTCAGGTTGACGATGTCGATGTCGTTATCGCCGGCGTAGCGCAGCGCTGCTGCTACCGAATCGGCGAAGCAGAAACCCTGGGCGGTGCAGGCCTTCAACGCCACGATGGTCGCCTCGGGAGCGACGCCGGCGATGCCGATGCCGTTGATGGGCGCGGCCACCGTCGAAGCGGTGTGGGTGCCGTGACCGCTCAGGTCTTGCACGGCAGCCTTGTTGAAGCAGTCGCCGTTGGCGATCTCCTGGGGATCGGCGGTGGGCGTGTCGTCGAAGATGAACGAGCACGACCGATCCTCGTCGAGGTTGGGGGCGATGTCGGGATGGGTGAAGTCGACGCCGCTGTCAATCATGCCGACCGTGACCCCTTTCCCGGTGGCCGTGGCGTAGCTGCCGTCATCGGAGGCGTTGATCAACGCCATGTCCCACTGACACACACCCAGCGGCTCGCCATTGGGCACTCCGAAGACACCGCTGTAGAGGCTGTCACAGATGGCGACCAGGTCACCCGGGGTTGCAGCAGCCAGCGCCACTGCGCTCAGTCCGACAGTGGCCACGGCGAGTGTGGTCACAAGTAAGGCTAATTTCCATCGGTTCATGTCCTGCCTCCTTTCAGTAAACTGCGTGATATGAATAACAACCCAAGTTGCTACCTTGACTGATTTGATAGACCCTTTCGTTACCCCACACTAGACCCTTGTTCGACATAGAATCCCATGTCATTTCGAGCGATAGCGAGAAATCCCTATGGACTCTCATACGCCAGACCAATCCGTGCTAGCTGCGGCTATGCAGCGTTGGTAGCGCGAAAAGCCCTGGTCAGCGGACGAGGTTCTGGTTGTATGAGAGGCAAAGAGGATGAAATAGTACTAGTACCCCATCACAGAGATTATGATATACCAAGGCCACGCCCATGTCGGCTGAATCGGGCTTATCAAGATCACTTTGATGGGGTACTAGGCAGTCTGGGGTCGGGAGTCGGCGTTGTGGGAGGAAGTAAATCTGGAAGCCACAAAAGGGCTTGGATGCGACAGCAATATATTAGACGTAAGCGAGATGATGGCTATTTTAAGTACTGGTGTCTCAATGGTAACAGGTACGAGGTCAACGCTTTAATCTGGACCATTGATAGAACGAGATAGCGCGTGCAAAAACGTTGATCCGGGTGATATGTGCCTTTTTGTCAACCCTTCGCCCGTTGGTAGTGGATATTCTGGGTCATGTATTTCCAATCATACAGAGGCAGGAAAACTGCCTAAAATACACTCAGTGATGTCAGATTTCAAGTTTTAAGGAAAATGTGATATATAGCACTAAGGCTGAGGGAACTTTTCAGAAGAGGGAAGCGTCTGTATAATGAACCTGGGACTGGAATGAGAACGAGGTGAGAAAGCGTGGAACATCATTGGTTGATAGCAGTGGTGCTACTCCTCCTGGTAGGCTTGGGGACCGCCGGTTGCGGCGGAAAGCTGGCGCCCATAGCACCTCAAGCGGCACCGACTCCGACGCAGCCGGGCAGCACCGAGACTCGCGGGGTGGAACGGGCGCTGCCAACGCCAACTATCCGCCCGCCTCAGCCAGGGCCGGCGGGGACGACTCCCGAGTCTGCACCGGCAGGAACAGCGGTGACGCCGCCACCGGAGGCGCAGGAGGTGGTGCGGCTGGCCAAAGAGGATCTGGCTCAGCGGCTGAGCGTGGCGGTTGACCAGATCCAACTGGTCTCGGTGGAAGCGGTCGATTGGTCCGACACCAGCCTGGGCTGCCCGCAGCCGGGCATGATGTATGCCCAGGTCATCACGCCCGGGTTCCGGGTGATATTGGAGGCGGGGGGACAGAGGTATGAGTATCATACGGATACAGGGCGGTTTGTGGTGTTGTGCGAGAAGGGGAAGCCGTCGGGGGCGGCACCATCCAAAGGACCGGATGCCTCGGTGCAGGATGGTTGGCCCAACCAGACCCGCGACAACGACGTGGTCATTGTGCCGCCGGCGGAACGAAAGTAAGCATTGAGGCGCCCACGGAAAAGCGGGGAGGCAGTGCTGCCTCCCCGCTTCTGATTCTGCTCGTCGGATGCGCTAATCCACGTTGAACTCGTAGTGAGATGACAAGATGTGGTTGGCGTGGTTGGAAATGATGGCTACCTGCACACGCCCGGACTTGCCCGGTGTGGCCGGGACCTTGACCACACCTTCTTGCGTAGCCGGATCGGTCATCATCGTGTATACGCGGTGCAGTTCCATGGCATTGTTGCCAGCCGGCTCGGGATAGAGCGCGATGGGCACCCACTTGGTGTCGGCGCTGACGATAGTCAAGCCATTAGCCAGGATGCCATCGGTGACGTACCAGCCGGTGCTTGTCCAGCCGTCCTCACCCGCCTCGACGTCGTCGGAGAAGTCGATCTCCGGGATTGAGATGTCGTCGACGTACATCATCTGCAGGGTGAAGGCACCATCCTGCCAGGTGGTGAAGTAGAGGTCGATGGTGTGCCCGGCGAAGGGACTCAGGTCCATCGAGGCCGGAATCCAGCCGCCGCTGTAGCCGGTGAAGGCGTGCCAGCGGCCGGCCGCTTCGTAGGCGGTAGGCTCACGCTCATCAGGCGTGTTGGGGTTGTCCTGCCCGTGGGCCACGTAGTTCACGGTGCCCGCGGCGTCCAGCGTGTACCATTGGCCGGTGTCCTGGTCGTAGACCTCCACGTAGCCGTAGTCCCAGTCATCCTCGATTTCGTAGAAGGTCCAGAAATTGAGGGTGGCGCCACCAGCCGGAATAGTGAAGGTCTGGTAGAAGCTGCGCCAGGCCCAGGCGTCAGCATCCGAGTACCACTCGTAGCTGCCGCCGTGGGGCAAAGTGCCGGCGAAGTCGTCACCGTTAACCCATACATTGGCCGCTTTCTTGTTATTGAAGCGGAAGTAGTGGGCGGTGTAGGGCTGCGGCTCGATGCCGAAGAACCAGTCGGACGGCACAGCAAAGGGCGCCTCGTCGGGTGGGCCCCACCAGTAGTTGGTCAACACCCACTCGATGGTTGCACCCCGTGTATCGCTGCTCCCCATCTCGAGTGTTTCATAGCCGTACTTACCGCCCCCTTTGCGGGTGTCGTCGATGTAATTAGCGATGACCCAGTTGTCGAAGATCTCATCGAAGCTGTCGCGGTAGCCGAAAGCGGACAGTGTCTTCTGGATGCCCTGAATGCCATTGGCCTGCTCCTGCACCAGGGCTGAGGTAAAGGCTTTGCCACCGTACTTTTCGTACAGATAGAGTTGGAACAGGTAGCTGGCGCCGTAATCCTCCAGCCCGCCGCCCCAGAAGGTAAGCGAGACCATGGGGTGATAGGCGAGATAGTTGAAGATGTGCCCGTCGGGGTGGCCGTAACCGCACAGGAAGCCGGCCAGATCGGCTAAACCTTCATCAACCCAGGAAGGCTCGTCGGGGTCTTGGTCAAAGTGGATCAGGTGCTCGAACTCGTGGGCGAAGACCCCCTCATACAGGTAGGGGCGCCCCACGCCGGGGCCGGTGCGGTTGGCCCAGTCGTAGGAGTCGATGTGCATGATGTTCTTGTTGTTCTCGGCGCTCTCGCTGGCTGAGAAGTAGCCGGCGATGTAGGAGGTTTGCGAGCAATCATAGTACGAAGCGTCACGGATGTTGAAAATCAGGATCCAGATCTTCTGGCCCTCCTCGCCGCGCGGCAGCGGCTCGCCGTAAACTGAGGTGTCGGTGGGCCATATGACCGTGTCGAACTGATCCAGAAGATAGGCCAACTGGGCTGTGGAGATGCGGTCCTCCGGCCGCCAGCAGCCATTCGGGTTGGGGAAGACGTACTCGTCGGTGGTCGCGTCGTAGTTGTCGAGGGCTGCCTTCTCGATGAGGATGATCCCATTGGCCCCGTCCATCAGGACCACGAAAGTCTCGTCGTAATCGACGCCCAGGCCATCATCAGAGACGGTGATCGTGAACTCGTCACCGATGGTGGCCGGCTCACCAAAAGGTAAGGCGTTGGTAGCTGCTGCCGGGCCTACCTGGGCAGCCAGCTCGCGGATGGCGATTTCATCCTCACCCAACATCTCGACGCTGAGGTCCATGGGATCCGGCCCAGGTCGGGCCATCTTGGTTGGTGGAGATACCGGTGGTGGACCGTCGGCGGAAGCCGGAGCTGCAACCACCAACATGCCCGCCAGCAGGGCAACGATGCCCAACACAGCCAAAATCTTGTGCTTCATGGTGTTTTCTCCCTCCATACATTGTGGTATGTTTCTGTGTGGATAAATGAGGTGGTTTCAGTCTGGCGTGTCCCGTTTCATCACCCCCTTTCGCGCTGTTTCGCTCCTTTCGCCGTCTTGTTGGATGGGATCCCCGGACTGTTCGACGGTGATGAATCGTCGAGCAGGTGGCATTGACCAAGCATTCCCCCTCAGCTACCGGCGTTCACTCTCGTCCACGTATCGCACATAGAGGCGCACCCCGTAACGAATTTAGAAATTTAGAATGGAACGAAGGGATGTTGCAGGACTGTCGATCCTGGGCCAAGTATCCCGTGCAGGGCGCAAGGTGGCATCTTGTGCCTTGCATAGGGCGGTTGTCCTCCAGTCCGCTCTGACACGATTGCGTAGCAACCCTCGTCTGCCTCAATGCAGATAGCTCACAGAATTGTCTTTAGTCTGGAACTGCTGACCTGGCAAGATAACGTGGAGAAAAAACAGCGGATGAGAAAGGAAATACACTCAAGAGCCTGATCACCCCTATATGCCAAAGGAAGCAAGAAGCTCCAAAATACACCCCTTCCGATCTGGTGTAGGGCAGGCATAGGCCATAACTGGAAGAGGTTATCAGCCCGGGGTTCGACTTTCCCTATATAATAGAGGGGCAAACAGGCAGGAAAAATACATGGAATTTATTATAAAACGGTTAGATTTCGGTTTGAATTCTGGCCTGAGGCTTGTTTAAGGAGCTTCAGCTCGGATGTACAGGCGTACCCCGTTCTGCAACGTCCCGCCCATCCCCATCCGGTCCCCGCGCGCGTCCACTACCCAGGCGCGGCCCTCGCGGATATCCTTGAGGATGCGCTGGTCGTAGGCGATCACCGCGTGCTCCACGGTAGCACCATACCAGCGGGTATAGGCTTGGTCGTTCACATAAAAGGTTAACTGTCTCTGTGTCATGCCCACTCCTGGATAGGAGGAGGGCCGGCCGGCCCTCCTCCCTTTCCTCAAGAACTGCTGCCTACGACATCAGGTTCCTAGGGTGTGATGCGGCCCGAGAGAGCCGGCGGGTCAAAGGGGTTGTTAGCCTTGACCCAATTGACCATGAGGTCCCTGATCAGTTCATAGGTGTTGGTCTGAGGAAGTGTAGCTAACGTAGGGGAATCGTCGCCCCCGGTGGCCATGAAATCATTTACGGCAATCGTGTAGGTTGCCGCTGCGCTGAGGCCAACTGGGGTATCATCGTAGTATCTGATGTTGCTGACACGGCTGTAAAGGGGTTGGCTGGCATCCCAGTCGAATTTGAGCCCGGATACCTGGATGATCCCGTGCAGCAGCGTTCCGCCACAGTAGTTGGTTCCCGGTCCCACACCATCTTCGAGCACATTCTTGAGCTGGTCACCAGGCACAGTAACCATGACTAAGGTGTTGTCAAAGGGCATAACCTCGAAGATCTGGCCGAAAGTGAGGTCCCCGGCGGGGAGGTCCGTTCGCAGGCCACCACTGTTGGTAAAGGCGAAGTCAATGGAAGGATCGTAGTCGCGCATGATATCGGCCGCCCAGTCACCCATCACTGATTCGCCGCAGGAGTCACGGGTGAGGGGTGCGTTCGCGTGGCCGATCACTTCGTTCTTGAGGGCCTCAATCTGCGCCGCGTAGTCGTTCACGATGGCCTGAACCTCGGGGTCGGGTACGACTTCCACCTGCTCGCCCGTATCCCATCGCTTGTAGGTGGCCGGGTTGCCGTAATAGGTCTGGTAGGTGGTAGTAGCGCTGTAGTTCATGTTATAGCTGGCCACTTCGCCCGTCTGAGCGTCTACGCTGAAGTCCACCCGGGCGAAGGCGGTGCCGCTGGAATAGGCCTGCACCACCGGGATGCCGCAGATCACGTCGTCAAGGCGAGAGTGAGTGTGACCAGAGACGATGAGGTCAACTTTGTCTGGATCGAGCCCACAGGCCAGGTCCTTGATGCCCTCGAAGTCGGGATAGAAGCCGCCGATGTGGGCATCCACCACGATCATGGTCGCCCCTTCGGCCTCGGCCTTGGGCAGCACATCGTTAACGGCCTCCACCGGATCGGTGAACATCAGGTTGGCCACGTTAACCGGGTTAGTGATGGAGGGTGTTTCGGGGTTGGCGATGCCGATGATGCCCACCTTGATACCCTTCACCTCCCGGACGATGTAGGGCTTGGCCCAGTGGGGCCGCCCGCCGTGCCCCTCGTCCGGGTTTCCGTTCTCCTTCTTATAGAAGATGTTAGCCCCCAGGAAGGGGAAGTTGGCCTGGTCGTAGCGCTCCTGGAGCACTTCTTGACCCCAGTCGAACTCGTGGTTGCCGATGGTCATAGCAGCCAGGCCCATGCGGTTGAAAGCGTCGATCGTCGAGGCTCCGTAGAAGTAGTTGGAAATCAGCGTGCCCTGCATCATGTCGCCGGCGTCGAGATAGAGGACCCCGTCAGGGTTCTCCTGTCGGACGATGTTCAGGTAACCGGCCACCCAGTCGGCTCCACCCACCATGTCGCCGTGGGAAAAGGATTGGACACTGCCGACCAGCGCGCCGTGGAGGTCGTTGGTGCTGACCACGGTAACCGTTCTGAGATCGGGGCCTTCGGCCAGGGCAGCCGAGGGCAAGACCAGGGTCAGTAACAGGAGCAGGATGCCGAGTACAAGCCAGCGATTGCGTGCATGTCGCTTCATCAGAGATTAACCTCCATCAGGTTGGAATAGTGGTTTACACCTCGTTGGGCGGCGTAGCGCACACCCGTGACGCTACAGGCTTTGAAACAAGATGGTTTGGCTATCACCTCCTTTGCCAGCGTGACACCTCATTGCCATAGGTGCCCCGTCCCTGGGATAACGCAGGATTGCCGACCGAAACGCAAATACCCCATAGGGAGCACCAGGTGGCATCTTTGTGCCCCATATGGGATACTTACCCCTCGGTTCGCTTTGACATGGTTGCGTGCTGACCCTCGTCTGCCTCAATGCAGATAGCTCACAGGATGGCCTCAAATCTGGAACTGCCGCTGTGGTAAAGTAACCTGGAGAAAAACAGTGGATCAAAAGAAACGCGATCGCGAGTGTAAATCGCCCCTAGTATACCAGAAGAAGGGAGAAGCTCCAAAATACACCCCTCGATTTGGTGTGGGGCGCGCGTGGGCCGTAACTGGAAGAGGCTATGGGCCCGCGTTTCAACTTTCCTGTATAATAGAGGGGTAAATCGGCCGGAAAAATACATAGAATTCGTTATAAAACGGTTAGATTTCGGTTTGAATTCTGGCCTGGGGCTTGTATAAGAAGTCCCACCCATCCAGCGGGTGGGGCTTTAGTGGGGGTTGGCCTACAGCTAGAAGTCCCCCTTGCCACTGGCAAGGGGGACTTCCCTAAAGATCAACCCGGCAACGCCCTGTCCAGGCTGCCAGGCAGTTCATCGCCAACTGCGTGGCGTTTTTACTTCGCCGGGCGAACCTCTACCTGCATGAAGTTGCCCTGGGCGCTTATGCTCTGGATCCGAATCTGCGTGCCGGTGTTGGGGACGATCACGCTGCCCCAAGCATTAACCGGGTCGTAGTACGTATTGCTATCGTCAAAGACCGGAACCGCCGGCTGGCTGGGGAAAGGGTACGGCACACTCAACCAGTGCAGGTTGAGTTCATCCGTCGGCTCGAGGGTGAAGGTCGAGTCGAAGGTCTGGATGCGGTTGCGCCACACGCCGCCGTCGGGACGAATCATCGCTGTGGGGTGGGCGTCGATGGGCAACAGTAGCCCCTGGCCGGGGTGGCGCAAGACCTGGTTATTCCGCTGCGATGTATCCCAGTAGTTGATCAGCAAGCCATCCTGGTAGGGGAAGTGCTCTACGCGGTAGTCGCCCACGACTGGAACATCCTGGAAGCCCCAGTTGTACGGGCCATCGCGCAGGGTGGTGTCGTAACCACGATACTGGCGGAACTCGGCCACATAGTAGTGGTTGTACAAGGCGGCCTCGGTGCCGTTCGTCACGCGGAAGCCATCGAAGGTCCAGCTGGCGTCGGCCTCAGCGCCATCGAGGTCATAGCCAGTGATCTGGATATTGTCGACCATGAAGCCGAAGCCGCCGGTGTTGGCGTCCGTCCAATAGCGGAAACCGAGCAGAACATCACCTTCGTAGCTTGAGAGGTCTGCCGTCAGATCGACCCAACCGCCGGAGGAGCCGGTGATGCCGAAGCCAAAATTCTGGCCGTTGGGATCCGTCGTGGTCGACAGATTGGTTTCCAGGCTGCTCCAGGTAGTACCACCGTCGGTCGAAATGATCAGGTAGGCATAGTCCCAGTCGACCTCAATGCTGTATCTGACCTTGGCCGTTAGGCTCGATCCGGCAGCCAGGCTGAAGGGTTTGACCATAAAGTGGTCCAGGTTGTCGCCCGCGCCGCTGTAATAGTACTGCTCTCCCTCATACGGACGACCGATATTCGTGATGACCTCTTTCTTGGGCAGTATCACGAACAGGCCCTGGGCTTGCTTGGTATTGGTCTCCATCGGGCCGAGCTTATGCTCGGACTTTTGGCCGGCAAAGGCCACCTCGTAGTTTAGCCAGCCAAGCTGGAACTTTTCCCAGGCGCCCATATGGCTTGATTTGGAACCAATATCCACGGTTCCGTCTCCCATCCACGAACCCGAGGACATCAGGGTCCAGAAGCCGGTCCCGTTCTCGCCGCCGGAGGTGTCGTACAGGTCGGGCAGGCCCAGGTCGTGGCCGTATTCGTGGGTAAACACACCGACGCCGCCGTTCTCGGGCTGGATGGTGTACTTACCGACCCAGTAGTTGCTGTTCCCAATCCGGACGCCGCCATACTTGTTAAAGTCCGGGCCCTCCGTCCCGATCAGGTTGGAGTAGGCGTACCAACTGTGGCTCCAGATGGCGCAGTCGCCCAACGCCCCGCCGCCAGCTTCATTGCCCTCTCCGGCGTGCACAAACTGCATGTGGTCGATGTAGCCATCCGGCTCATTGAAATTGCCGTCGCCATCATAATCATACCGGTCCCAGACGTCGAACTGACTCAGGTAGTCGTTGATCTCTTCCGGCGTTTTGCCCGCCGCGATCTGTGCGTCGTGCCAGCCATTGATCGAATCGATCAGGAACTGCCAGACGTCGGTGGCATCGCCGGGTCCTGGATCGCCGTCGTCATAATCACAGGCTAGACCGGGGAGTGCAACCCAGTCGGTCACATCGCCGTTGACCGTGTAGCGATTGGAGGACTGCTCGATGTAGAAATTGCGCATCGAATTTGCCCCAGGACTGTCGGCGAAGAGCATATTCATGAAGTAGTCACGGTTGAAATCGGATGTCCAGATGGTGGTGTTGTCGTAGGAGCGATCTGGTTCCGCGATCCTGTTGTGAGGAAAGTCACTGAACTCACCCAGCACCGTCCAGATCGCGTCTTCGCCCTGGCGCTCCAGCTCAACGTACTGGCCGCGAGCCACTTCGTGGGTCTTCCCATAAGCTTTGCCGTTGAGTTTGGCTTCAAGTGCCTTCTCTTTTAGCTCTGCCTGCCTAGTAGTCAGCGGGTCAGGCCGGTTGTCCTCTTTTTCGGGCTGGCCGTCCTTGCCACCGGAGGCTGGATTTACTTGTGACGCAGAGGTGTCAAGCGGCTGCGCTGGCATGGCCAGCACCGGCGTGGCCGCCAGGCTGGCCAGCATGGCAATCAGTAAGACAATAGAAATTGTGCGTTTCATGGTGAGTTTCTGCTCCTTATCTCGAGATTGTCTTAGGGTAATTGTGGTGTTCTGCAGTTGATTTTCGCTGCTGCAGGTCCGGTATGCTTGGGCACACTGGCTGGTTAAGCGTCTACTTCAGTCCCTGCCGTCTTTCTCCATCACCCCCTTTCGCGTTGGCGAGTATTGGTTTTTCATGTGGCTACGACATTCGCGGTCGTGTTGTGGGACCAAAACAGGCTTGCCGAGATAACTCGGTCCGAGCTACAGGGTTGTCAGCGGGGCCCCGTCGCTAGAATAACGCAGGATTGCCGGTTGCAGGGCCAATACTCCATGGGGACACCCGGTGGCATCTTGGTGCCCCATATGAGGTGCTTACCCCGCGGTCCGCTTTGACATGGCTGCGTACTAACCTTCGTCTGCCTCAATGCAGATAGCTCCCAGGATTGTCTCTAGTCTGGAACTGCCGGTCTGGCAAAACAACGTGGAGAAAAAACAACGAATGAGAAAGGAAATGCGCTCAAGAGCCTAAATCACCCCTAAAATACCAGAGTAAGAAAGAAGCCCCAAAATCGATCTCCTGATCTGATGTGGGCGCGCGTGGGCCGTAACTGGAAGAGGCTATGGGCCCGCCTTTCGACATCCCATGTATAATAGAGGGGCAAACGGGCAGGAAAAATACATCGAATTCATTATAAACCGGTTAGATTTCGGTTTGAATTCTGGCCTGAGACATAAGGAAAAGCTCCACCCGCTGGACGGGTGGAGCTCTATTAATAACCTTGCTGCACTTACTCGAGGAAGCTGTTGATGAAGTCCAGCGCATAGCCGGTGTCGACGCGGTTCGAGTAGGTAACCCCCGTGCAGTTGTAGCTGTTC
>JAHELX010000152.1 GCA_024643945.1 Anaerolineales bacterium | reverse complement strand
CGATCATCCCCGGGCGGAAGACCGAGACGGGCAACTCATTCTTGGCAGCCTGCACCAGGCATTCGCCTTCGTACTTGCTCAGCTCGTAGGTGCAGGAAAAGCCATACTCCCCGGTCAGGTCCGCCTCAGGTATGGCGCCACTCCGCCCGCCCGCTACGTAAGCGGTGGAGACATGCGCGTAACGCTCCAGGCCGTGATCGCGCTGGGCGAGACGGGCCAGCTCCAGCATGTTGGCCGTCCCCTGGACGTTGGTTTTGCGCAGCTCCTCGAGCGGGGCATCTACGCGCAGATCGGCCGCGGTATGGATGATGTGGGTGATGCGCCCCGCCATGCGGGAATAAGTCGCCTCATCCAGCCCCAGGTGGGGCAACGAGATATCACCGGGGAGAGTTTCCACCCTCACCCCCCTTCCCCCTCTCCCTGGATGGGAGAGGGGGAGAGAGGGGGTGAGGGCCGTGACCAGTTCCGGCCAATCCCACCAGGCGCGGGACAGGCGGTGAGCTGCAGCCGCCTGGTTTTCGGCGCGTACCAGGGCGATGACGGTCAGGTCCATTTCGTGGAGCAGCCGCCGGGCGACCTGGGTGCCCAGGAAACCGGTCGCGCCGGTGAGCAGGACGCAGCGATGCGGTGTGCTCTCGTTCATGCTGCCACCAGATAGGGGATGGCCGCGCTGGATGCCGGCTCCCAGCCCTGTGCCTGGACGAAATCCCTGAGCAGAGAGCGGTTGCGCTGGGCGTCATCCCGGTGTTTCTCATAACCGCGCCGCAGGGCATCTCGCACGCAGGACGGGTCCTCCAGCAGCCGATCAACCCGTGGTTGTAAGCTTTCGTACAGGTCGTGGGCGTTCGGCTCGACGAAGAAATCCTCGAACAGGCTCAGTTCCCGGTAGATGGTCTTCAACCGCAGGTCATGGCCGACAGCGATCTGCGGGACCTGGGCAGCCAGGGAGAGCACGCAGGCATGATAGCGGGAGGTCAACAGCAATTCGAGGCTGCGCAGGATAGAGACCATCTGAGAAGCATTGTACTCGCGGGAGCAGAAGATCCGCGCCCGGTCGGGGTGGACCATGGTGCTGTGCACCTTACGGAGCAGGACTTCGTCCAGTGATTCCATCCCGATCAGAGCGACCGATTTGCCGTGACGGGTGATCATATCATCGGCCAGGGCTGCGTAGCTGCGCGCCAGCGCCTCTGTGGCGCGGGTCCGCTCTGGCGAGCGTGAGAAGTAATATGGCCACTTATAGCAGTCTTCCTTGGGCCCCCAGGGTTTCATGACCACCGGCCACTGGTAAAAGTCCACCAGCGCCATACCCACTACATTGGGCCCTGCTTCGGGCCAGGCTCTGGAAAGCAGGCCGGCGTCGGCCGGGTCGGGGCGGAAACTGAAGGCGTTGTCGGCGGTCACTTCCAGCGGCGCGGTCACGCCAAAAGAGCGCAAACGCTCGGCGGCGGCCGCCGCCCGGGTGATGATCAGGGAAGTCTTGCTGGCCTCGCGGCGCATCAATCGCCGGTTAAAGGCTGACTTAATCTCACCAGCATCCACCGCATAGGCTAGTGAGGGCTTACCCATGGCGTCGGCGCAGCGCGTCGTCCACAGGTAGACCCACAGCAAGGCTGAGGACCAGGTATCCATATAGGTGCTGCCCTCGACCAGCATGATCAGGTCGTTCTCATGCACCAGGCGGCGCAGCGTGGAGAAGAAGATGGTCGGCATGGGGGCGATGCGCAGGTTCGGCGCCTCTTTGATATATCGCCGCAAGTTGGGCGGGTTGATACTGGGGATGGTGATCACCGCCTGTGGGCCAAGCACCGCGCGCACGTCCTCGATATCGGCCAGGAGCAGGGCCTCAGCCCCCGTGTTGTTGGCGCCGTTATAGCCGACGAGAAGAACTTTGGTTTGAGACATTTTCCCTCCTATTCTCACGGCTTAATCAGGCCGAAAATGCCCGAATCGCTACCAAATAAACCGGACGGGAACAGGGTCTCTCTTCTTAGTGATCTGGCTAGATTTACCTGCGAATTTGCATCTCTTTCCAATTCAAAAAAGTCCCTACCGCATACGGGATTCCCGCCGCCAAAAATACCAGGGTTGAAATTACCCCCTGGATCAGGATTTCTCCCTCTAAAATCCCCAGGATGTGTAACACGGTCAAGATGATAAATAGCCCGCGCAAAAGGTAAAGGCTACTAATCCCGATCAGCCCCAGGCGTAACAGAGGCAAATGTCGGATACTTCCGGCTCCTGATAACGCATACAGGCCAAAAACGACAAGGATCAGTGCTGCTCCCTCTCCAACAAGAAAAAGCTGCAGGCGGTTCTGCAAGAGCGGTGGAGGAGCCTCAAAATAGGCGGCGGCAGAAGGGGAAAGGGAAATTACTGTTTGACATATTGCCATAAAAAAACTCAACCCGGCGGCGACTTTGAGCCATGACTTTTTATCCATGTTTTTTCTCCTAGTATCAGACCATTCGTGTGAAACATTCGGTTGGTTCATGGCATGTTGATCCTTTCTCATTGAAAACCGATTGCTTCTCTCTTTGTTATTAGAATACCAAAATCACAGGCGAGAGTCATCAGAAGAAGGTTTAATCCCCTTATCTACAAATGGACCGCTTTTAAAGGGGGTAGACGTTCACTTTCGGAGATGATGAGTAGTACTTTTGAGGGATGAAGTTGCAGTCCTTTTATCCTCATGGTTCCCATTTCTCCTTTCAAACTTTTGCTTGTGTAGAAGTCCCACTCTTTCAACCATGGGTGAAAAATCTGCTGTCTCTGGATCATCCTGCTCTAGGCAGGCACTCGACTCCGTACTGCCGGTTTGGTATCAATGGCGGCTTGGGTCTGGTCCTCGCCCAGCCCATATCCGCTCTCGATCAGCTCCACCAGCCGCCGCGTAAACCGGGCCGCCGGGGCGCCGTCGACAATATCGTGGTCGAACAGCACCGTCAGGCAGAGGATCTCGCGCGGCTCGATCCGGCCCTCGACGACGGCTGGCTTCCAGGCAATACTCCCTACGACCAGGTCGAGCACGTGGGAAGCGGCAAAAATCCCCCAGCCGCCGTGGCCCTTGCCAAACATACCTACCGAGGAAATGCCAACTGTGCCCGCCATGGACGTAACAATCGTCGGGTCGCGGCTCACGACCATACGGAGCAAAGCATTGAACAACCTGGACAGCGGCCACGGAAGCAGCATGGCGGAACGGAACCAGGAGACCGTCTCGGCACTCGCCGGCACCAGATTGGACTGTACCGAGCGGATCTCCTGGTGGATCTCCCGGTATGTCTTGCGGTTGGCGCCCCGGATGACATGCCCCATCAAGGCACCCTTTTCTCCAATCTTCCGTTCGACCATCAACCCAACGTCCACGTCGTCAAACATGACGAGTTGTTTACGGCCTTTCAGGTAGGCCTGCACTGCCTTGTCTTCATCCACCGCGCGGGCCAGGCAGAAGGTAAGGAAGCCGGTGAAGGAAAGTGTCTCACCGGTGCGTGCTTTGTGCTCCGCGATGAACTGCCGGGCGACCGTCACGTCCACTTCCAGCAGGCCGACCATGCAATGCGTCGGCCCGGGCAGGTCGAGCATGTTCAGCCACACGCGGCGCGCCGGTGGGAGATCGACGACATGATAGGGTCCAATCTTGTTGTTCAAGGTATCGCCTCCTCCATTCGAATTGGCGAATGGAAACATGCAAATGCTTAACTGGATTGCTCGGCGCCGAACCGCCCAACGAACGATTGGGACGACGAGGCCTTTCTCAGTGCCCGGAGGATCAGCCCGGTGCGCAGGATGGTCCATATCCCGGCGAAGCCGCTGCAGATCAGGGCGATCCATGTAAAGTCGGGCATGAAGAACGATAGGAATCCGAACATGCCGCTGTCCCGCAGAAAGACTGGGATAGACACTAACGACAGGTTCGGGATCAGCGGAAGCAGGATGTGCAGTCCCCACATGCGTCCAAGACTCGGGCGGCACTGCGGATCCTGGCGCCAGCGGCGTAACCGCCGCAGTGTGGCAGCGACGCCGGCGATTTGGAGAAGCGGGATGAGCAGCAAGAGGCGCATTGCCCAGGGGATGAAGCGGACGAAGCCAAATGGGCCCGGCGCAGGCTGCTGGCCGGCGAGCAGGGTCGCCACACCCATCCCAAATTCAGTCATGACGGGTTCCATCATAAAATGGCCGGCGTTGGCGAGCAGGACCACGCCTTTCTTCTGCTCTGGAAGGAGCGCCATATAGGAAGAAAAGTCGGGAACGAGGCCACTGTGCCAGACGATCCTCGTCTGGCCGGTGTCTGTGATGAACCATCCCATGCCGTACTCTCCCACCGAAACGCCCATCGCATTGATTTCCGCCACCCCGCGGTGCATCTCATCGATGCCTGCGGGTGAGAGGACTTGCACGTCGCCGTAGCGGCCCCCGTTCAGGTATGCGATCAGGTAGTGAGCCATGTCTTCAGAACTGGAGATGAGCTGGCCCGACGGAAGCGAACCGCGCGGGATGGGCAGATCGGGCACGGCGAAGGGGAACCAGAACCAGTAGCGGTGGCCCACCGTCAGGCCGTTCTGCTTCGCTGCGGCTTGCGAAGTATAGCTGTGGATCATTCCCAGCGGGTTAAAGATATGGCTTTGAATGTAGTCTGCGTACGATTCACCACTGGCGGCCTCGATGATCAGCCCCAGTAAGTCGTAATTGATGTTGCTATACTCGTACGCCGAGCCGACCGGGCGGGTGAGCTTGAGTGTGGACAAGGCCCGCGCATGGCGCTCGGTGGCGCCTGGGCTATCGTCAAAATCAGCCAGGGTAATCCACCCAGACAACACAGGCAGGCCACTGGTCTGGTTCAGCAAGTGGCGCACGGTAATCTGGGCAGATGCCTGGGGATCCGCCACCCGGAACCAGGGCAGGTAGTGTTGGACCGGTGCGTCCAGCTCGATCTTCCCGGCTTCGAAGAGCTGCATCACCGCCAGTGCCGTAAACGACTTGGTGGTGGAGCCAATGATGAAGGGCGTCTGCGGGGTTGGCGCTTCACCGCCGGGGCGGGCCTGGCCAAAGCCGCGCAGATGCACGATCTGGTCGCCTTCGACGATAGCGAGAGATACGCCAGGGATGTTCAGACGACGCATTTGCCCTTCGACGTAAGCGTCGATCGCATCATAGGAGGCGCGGTTGGAGGCCGGTTTTGCTGAAGCGGTCTTTGCGAACAACCGGTGGATGAGCGCCAGTACGGCGCAAACGGCCAACGATGGGAAGAGGAATTTCTTAATGCTCATGGATTGCACTTCCTTCTTTATCGCGAAACAATGCCAAATTGGGGATCAGCACAGCCGGATGCGGATCATCACCACAGTCTGCGCAGCTTTCTCCACTTCTTCTGCTCTTGGGTTTTTGTCGTCGTCGAAGGTCACACCGTAATACCTGGCGTCACTCGGCACCTTGCGCAGATGCGCCATCAGCCCGGCTGCGATGGCTTGCTTATCCTCGGCGACCGGTTCTGCCAGTCCCTGGAGCTCCCGTCCCCGTATGCGCAATGTGACCGGCGCCTCGCTGCGCAGGTTTTTCCACCAGGCTGCATGGGTAAAAATGGTCACCTGATCGCCATCTTGAGAGTAGCTGACCGGGGTCGTGTAGGTCTTGCCGCTCTTGCACCCGGTGAAGGTGATCAGCAGAAATGATTTGCTGACCATCCCGTGCACAGGCGAGCGTAGCACGAATTTCATGGCAGAATTGACGAATGGAGGGACAGATGGTGTTTGGGACATTTCAGCCTCTTTCTTGTGGTTTTGCTTGTTCAGCCAGATGTGTCTGGTAAGCTTTCCAGCCGGGGCACCAGCCTGTGTGCCAGCGCCACAGCCGCGCCATCAAGGTTTTTTGAATGGAACCAGCCGATCAACCCTTGCTAGATAATCTTCATACTCCTTGCCAAAGGCCTGCGTGAGTTGTTCCTCCTCTTTGCCGATAAAAATCATCACACCGGCATACAAAAAGACCGAAGCAACGAAATAGACCCAGGTTAACGTCATCAGCGCGACGGCGGGAAGGATGAAGAACGTCACACTGGAGTAGATGGGATTGCGGACAACGCCGTATGCGCCGGTAGTTACTAGTTTACCTTTGGAAAAGCCCGTCAATAATTGGATAACCGCAGCCCCCCAAAGGGTTAGCCCAAGAAGTAGCAATAAATATCCCACGGGCTTGATAAAACTGATACTCTCGGGCAATGCTGCGATTTGGGGTAAATACGCATGGACCCATATGGAGGAAGCCGCCCCATGAGATGACGAACACTACGGCGTAGAAGGTCAGTAGCGGGTGCCTCTTGATGAAAGCCCTAATGGTCGTCATGATGTCCTCCTTGTATCTTGGTTTTGGTCGTAGAATGCGGCCGATGTGGGCGCGGTGGACGGACCGCCGCAGGAAACCGAGATTAAGGTCAAATTGAGATCGCGAATGCGCTCGAGCAGCCCGTGGAGTGCGGCCTGGTCGGGCAGCGAGCCGTAGGCCACCTGACCCAGTGACCCTTCTGGTGCGATCGATTCCTCCATCGAGACCTGCTGCCACTCAAGCTCAGGTGGGGGTGCCTGGTTGCCATAGTGTTCGGCGATGTAGGTCAGGGCCGCATCGCGGCGAGCAGCCACCACTTCGGCCGATGGCCCGGCAGCCTTGCCTCCTGGACCGCATTCGCCCCGGTAGAAGGCCCACTCGTCACATTCGCTGCCGTCGGGGAAGAGGCAGACACCGTATTGGCCACCGTCGGCGGCGGTGCGGATCTCCAGCCTGCCGGCCTGTTGCTCACAGTAGGCCGAGGCCGGATTGGGCAGCCCCGCACCATCAGGGCTCATGGTCGCCTCCGATACTGGCTCCGGCACGGACGAGCGGACCAGGCCCAGCAGCAAAAGGCCACCTGCGTTTCCCAAAACCATCTTAAGCCCGTGACTCATTTTGCCATCTCCTTGTCCTCTCGCCCCCAGCATAACACAGTGCTGTTTTGCCGTCATCGTCAAAACGCGGGATTTGAGACTAATAGGATAGGACCGCTGTAAAAGCGGTCCTATCCTACAATCTTGGTAGAGCCAACCTACCACATTTGTGGTAGACGGGTGCTCTCGAGCCACCATTCAGTCACGTGGGGGCATTGGATGCCCATGGCTCATCCCTGTCCACCGCTCCCAAAACCCGGTGCGCGTTGCCCGGACAGCGGTGGGATTCCCCTCCTCTGGCTGGTACGCCTCCAATTTTCCAGGGCTCGGGGGACCTCGGAGGTCGGCCGTCCTTTGCGCAGCACGACCCCGGCCCTCGACTGGCTCAAGGCGATGGCAGCGTCCCCGCGCGGCTGGGCGGCATGGCTTCCTTGGGCTGCACGGCGAGCGCCTTGGGCAGCGGTTTCATGCTGAACAGAAAGCGCACGACGTTGAAACGCCGCACCAGGAATTCGTACAGGACCATGATGATGGCGGCGGTGCCCCTACACCAGGAACACATCCACACCAGCCTTGGCGGCCTGGTTCCGGGATGCTGGATCGCCGTACACGGTCAGAGCGACCCACCCCCAGAATCTTTCAGGATCTGATAGCCAACCTATTTCATCGCTGAGGTAGTTCTGAGGGCAAGGCGACCTCGCTCCTATGCTTCCATGGCCGGTACATCGTCGAGGGAGGCCAGTCCCTCCTTCAGGGCATACAGCGCCGCCTGGGTGCGGCTGGCCAGGTGCAACTTGCCCAGGATATTGCTGACATGGGTGCGCACCGTCAACTCGGTGATGACCAACTGGTCCGCAATCTCCCGGTTGCTCTTGCCCTGGGCGAGCAGGCGCAGCACTTCCAACTCGCGCTCGCTGAGCGGCTCGGGTGTGGGCGGTCGTTGAGGGGGATGGCAGAGCTCCTGAAGCATTTTGAGGGCGATGGAAGGCTCCAGCGACGGCTGTCCCCGATAGACCTGGTGGATGGCCTGCACCAGCTCGGCCGGGCCGGAATCCTTCAGGATGTAGCCCAGCGCCCCGGCCTTGATGGCCGGGAAGACCTTATCGTCGGCGGCAAAGCTGGTCAGCACCAGGATGTGCACGCCTGGCTGCTCGGCCGTGATCCGGCGCGTCGCTTCGATGCCGTCCATCTCAGGCATGACGAGGTCCATCAGGATCACGTCGGGGCGCAGCGCCTGTGCCTGGGCCACCGTCTCCAGGCCATCGCCCGTCTCGCCCACGACCTGGATATCAGGCTCGGTGCTCAGCAGGGCGCGGATGCCCTTGCGCAGAATGGCGTGGTCATCGGCAATCAATACACGAATGAGTGCTGTCATCCTACACCTCCGGTGGGTACCTCGACAACGATCTTCGTCCCCTGGCCGGGCGCGCTCTTGATCTCCAGCCGCCCGCCGATTTTCTGTACCCGCTCCTTCATGCCGGGCAGGCCCAGCCCACCCCCGTCCCGGGCGGCGGTCAGATCAAAGCCTACGCCGTCGTCCTGAACTTCCATGCAGGTGGCGGCCTCGCCAAAGCGCAATTGCACCTGCACCTTCCGGGCGTGGGCATGCTTGAGGGCGTTGTTCAGCGCCTCCTGGGCGATCTGGTGGAGCTCAGCCTGGATGGCGGGTGGCAGCCGTTCCTGCCCTTCAATGTGCAGCTCGGCGTGGATGCCGCCGCGGCGCTCTACGGCGTCCAGACGCACCTGGAGGGCGACAGCCAGCCCACCCTTCTCCAGCACCGGCGGGCGGAGCTGGTAGATCATCAACCGCATCTCGCGCAGCGCCTCCTCGGCCGTGTCCCCCGCGTCGCGCAGGTACTCGGCGGCGGCTGCCTCCTGGCCCGCTGTCATCAGCCGGGCAGCGGCTTCGGCGTACATGGTCACGCTGTAAAGCGACTGGGTCACCGAATCGTGCAATTCCCGGGCCAGCCGGCCCCGTTCCTCCATGGCCGCTGCCTGTCCGGCCTGTTCCCGCAGCCGGGCGTTCTCGATCGCTAGCGCTACCTGGTCGGCAACGCCCATGGCCAGCCGGATCTCCTCTTCGGAAAATTCGCGGAGTGCACGGTAGTACAGCGAGATGGCACCGTACGGCTCCTCTTTGACGATGAGCGGCACCGCCAGAACAGCCCGGTAGTCCTGGACCAGTTGCTGCAGTTGCGTCCAGTATGGCTCGGGCGGGATTTCGCCGCGCCGCTGCGGATTCCCCTGTGCCCGCAGGTCCGGCACGATCACCGGCCGGCGTTCGGCCAAAGCGCGCCCGGCCGCTGCTGTGCCCAGGGGCACGACAATCTGCGGGACCTGATCGGCTTTCAGGCCACACGATGCCTGAATTCTGAGCACGTTGTCTTCCAGGCGCAAGATCGCCGCCGCCTCACTGCGAAGCAGCCGGCAGGTCTGCGATGCAATAAAGTCCAGGATCTCGGGCAACGATTGCCGGGAGTTGAGCATAGCAAGGATCTCACGCATCCCTTCGGCCACCCGCCGCCGCCCTTCCGATTCCTCTCTGCGGTCCTGTTCGGCCTCGTACAGCCGGGCATTCTCGACGGCCATGCCGATCTGTTGGCCGATGGCAGCGAGCAAGGACAGTGCCTCTGGTGTCACAGCTTTGGCTTGCCGCGTCCCGATGTTCATGCCGCCTACAATTTGCCCCTTTGCCGTCAGTGGAATGGAAATGGCGAAATGCAGCCCTTCTTTTTCAAACAGCTCGGCCAGCCCGGCGTGGGGTGGCACGTCCGCGACGTGCCACACATAGGGCCGTCCCAAATCTGCCGCCTGCTCCATGGCGCTGTTGCGCAAAGGAATCCGATCTACTGCCCGGACCAGTTCTTCGGATAAACCCCGGTAAGCTACCAGCTTGTAAGCTACCGGCTTGAGGGACGGGCTGTCTGAATCACCGTCCACCAGGGCGCGATAGACGGCACCCATCTCCATTTGTGTGACTTCCATGGTTTTTTCCAGAGCACTGCTCGTGATCTTGTTCAGATCGAGCGAGCGGCTCACCACACCGGAAATCACATTCAGCGCTGCCAGCTCCCTGGTCCGATCCTCGACCCGCTGTTCCAGGGTCTGGTAGGCTTCCTCGAGGGCCTGCTTGGCTTGCTTTTGCTCGGTGACGTCGGCCACCAGGCCGTTGAAATGGGTCAGCCTGCCCTCGTCGTCAAAAACCGGTGTAGACCGAACGTGGACCCAAGCCCACTCACCTCGACCTTCATTAAAGACACGGAACTGCCGGTCAAAGGGCACACCGGTTTCCAGCGAGCAGCGGTTGGCTTCCACAATCCGCGTCAGGTCATCGGGGTGGATTTTGTCAAACCAGGTGACAAAGTCATGCAGATCGGGGATGCTCAGCAGCTCTTTCATGGAAGGGCTGGCCAGAACGACCCGAGCCAGGAAGGGGTTGGTCGGATCCACGGCGATCCGGTAGACGGCATAGCTCCGGGCACTCTCCATCAGGGAGCGCATATGGCCCTCACTCTGCCGCAGTGCCTCCTCCACCCACCGGCGCTCGGCTATTTCCTCCTGCAAGCTCCGGTTGGCTTCCCGAAGTTCGGTGGTCCGCTCCAGCACCCGCAGTTCCAGATCCTGGTGCGCTTTTTTCAGTGCCTCTAGCGTAGCATCTCTTTGGGACTCGGCCTGCCTGCGCTCAGTGACGTCGATGCCAGTGCCGATGACGTATTCGACCGCGCCGTCGGCGCCCAGGAGCGCCGTGTTGGACCAGGCGATCAGCCGGCGATCCCCATGTTTGGTTACCCAGTGGTTCTCGTATTCGTTCGGGAACTGGCCCGCCTGGAGTTCCTCAAAGACGGCCTTGACCGGCTCTACCTCTTCCGGGATGAGAAACAAATCCCAGAGCAGTTTGCCCCTCACCTCGTCGAACGAGTAGCCGGTTGCCCGTTCGCAGGCGCGGTTGAAGCGCAGAATTCGTCCCCCCCGGTCGAGGACCACCACCAGG
>JAHELX010000151.1 GCA_024643945.1 Anaerolineales bacterium | reverse complement strand
TACCGGGTGGCGTCCTACGCTCGGTTGACGGCGGCCAGAGCTGGCACATCGCGAGTTTACCCCCGCCGCCACCCTTTGTCTCGGCGTTAGTTGTGTCGCCCAATTTCACTCGCGATGGCACCCTCCTGGCCGGGACCTTGGAAGATGGCGTCTTTCGCTCCGGTGACCGGGGAATGCATTGGGCGGCGTGGAATTTTGGCCTTTTGGATTTGAATGTGCTCACTCTAGCAATCTCCCCCGACTTTGCCAACGACGAAACGCTTTTTGTGGGTGCAGAGAGTGGCATTTTCCGCAGCACGAACGGGGGTCGCGCCTGGCGAGAAGTTGATTTCCCCACCGATTTGGCGCCGGTGCTTAGCCTGGCGCTGTCTCCCAACTACACGACGGATAGGATTGTATTTGCTGGTACGGAAGAGCATGGCCTGTGGTGTTCAGAGGACGGGGGCAGCAGTTGGACGCGGTTAGGCGAGGAGCTTATTGCCGATGCCGTGAACGGGATCATCCTCTCACCGGAATTTCAGGCCAACCTGAATGTTTTGGTGGTGCTTCATGACGCGTTGCGCATCTCACGCGATGGAGGCCAATCGTGGTCAGACTGGCCGGTTTCGTTGCCTGCGGCATCAGGCATAATTTCAGTAGTGGCTCCCCAAGGGCTTGATCCCGATGCACCACTGCTGGTGGGTCTGGCAGATGGCCGGGTGCTGCGGGTTTAACCTCAAAACGCCCCCCTAAGTCCAGGAATAGCGAAATTGGTGCCAACCGGAGCTTGACTCCGGTTTTCTTTTATGATATACTGTTAGCGCTAACGGGAGCGCTAACGGGAGCGCTAACACTTATCATAATATAGCTAATCAGGATCATAACCCTCTATGAGATTTCACAAACGGTTGACGATTGCCGAAGTGGCGCGTGAGGCGGGCGTTTCCCCCCAGACGGTTTCCCGCGTGATCAACGATCGCCCGGACGTCGCCCACGAAACGCGCCAACGGGTGCAGCAAGTCATCAATAGATTGGGATACCAACCCAGTGCCATCGCTCGTAGCCTGGCTTCCCGACGTACCCGCACGCTGGGTCTGATTACCGCCGACTTTAGCGATTACTTCTTTACCCAGGTCATCGCCGGGGCTGAGGTGGAGGCTCGCAAACACGGCTACTTCTTGATGTTGGGCAGTACCGAACGCAATCTGCAGGATGAACCGGAGTACATCCGGCTGCTGACGGGACGACACGTGGAAGGCATCCTCTTTGCTCGTCCCAGCACCGAGCCAGACAATCGCCACTTGCTGGGCTTGCTGCGGGATGGGGTTCCTGTGGTCACGACAGCCTATCACCTCCCCGGCGTAGATTTGACGGTGGTTGATGTGGACAATGTGGATGGCGCACAGCAGGCTACGCGCCACCTGCTGGAATGCGGGCAGCGCCAGATCGCAATGATTACCGGTCCGACCACCTGGAAGTCCGTCAACGACCGGGCTCGGGGCTATAGATTGGCTTTGGAAGCAGCCGGGGTGGCCTTTAATCCTGGCTTGATTGCTGAGGGGGATTGGTCCTACCGAAGCGGGTATCGGGCGATGCAAGAGCTCCTCGCTCGGGAGCGACCTTTCTCGGCCCTCTTTGCTCAAAATGATCGGATGGCGATTGGGGCGATCCGGGCATTGCGCGAGGCTGGGCGGCGCGTGCCGCAAGATGTGCCTGTGGTGGGTTATGATGACATCCCGGTGGCCGAATACTGTGATCCCCCGCTGACGACGATCCGGCAGCCGATGCACGAGGTTGGAAGAGTCGCCACCAGGCTCTTGATTCAGGCTATAGAAGAACCGGGGTCACCTCAAGGCCCGGTCCTATTAAAAGGGGAACTGATCCGGCGCGGCTCGTGTGGCTGAGTCTTGACGCGCCGCGTTAGGGAAAGGTGAAAGTGGTCGCAAAAAGAGAGGAGTGTTCGCTGAAGGTTGGCAGCCCGGACGAACACTTCTCTTATGTGCTGGACATCTTTTGTGAGGATTGCTCGGGCGATAGGCCATTTCCGCGCCACTTTCAATCATAGTCTAAACCAGAATCGGTACAAGTTGGGGCTCCAGAGGCGGAGCGGATTGGCCAGGCCGGGGAAGGAGGTGAATCGAGAGCAAGCTATTTTCTCGTTGTGCCGGTTGTAAGCTGCTCTGTTTGCAGCACCCGTCTTTTCAACAGAGACCAAGGAGAAGAAAAATGACCCCCCAAAAGCGTCCGTCTTTACGTCTAACTCGCAGAGAGATGCTCAAGTTGTCGGCCGCTATGGCTGCCGGCGGCTTGTTGGCCGCCTGCGGCGCTCAGCCAACCCCCGAACCCACCGAAGCGCCTGCCGCAGCACCTACTGAAGCACCCACTGAAGCACCCGCGCCCACTGAAGCACCCACGTCAGCCCCCCCGCCTGCTGCTGGGGGCCACGTCGTCCTCATGCATCAGCGCAACGAATTCTCAGAAGAGGAGGAAGCGCAGTTCCTGGAGGAAAACCCTGGCATCACGCTTGAGTTGATCGACGCGGACACCCAACGCTTCCAAACTATGTACGCAGCCGGCAACCCACCCGACCTGATGCGCACCCAGGCGCCCGCCGTGCCCCAGTATCTGACCCGTGGCCTGATGTATGATCTGACTCCTTACTTGGAGACCAGCGAGGTGCTGAAGATTGACGACCTGGCACCTGCCAATAGGTACTACATGGCTAACGCGCCGACCGAAATTGGCGCGGGGAGGATCTACGGCATGTGTAAGGACTGGTCCCCAGACCTTACCCTTTGGGCCTACACAACCGCGTTTGAGGAGGCAGGCGTGGAAGTGCCGCTGGATACGGCCGTTCTGACCTACGCACAAGTCGCCGATCTGGCCGAGAAGTTGAGCGTGTTCGAGGGTGACCGGGTCGTGCGCTGGGGCTTTGCCTACAATGAGCCGTGGATCGATCGCAAGTGGATGAACATACTGGCTGAAACGGGCCAGAGCCTGTATGCAGAGGATTTCTCCTCCATCAACCTGACGGGCAACGATGATACGCAGGAGATCGTGAAGTGGTACTACGATCTCGCCGCAGCCAACTACGTTGCCAACCCGGTGAACCCCACCTCGTCCTGGGCTGGCGATGACTTCGTCCGAGGCGTCGTGGGTCTGGCCCAGTACGGCTATTGGTTCGGCGGCATGGCCGAAAGCGACGTCACCGCCGGGAAGACTGTCATGCTGCCCTCGCCGACCTGGAGCGGTGAGCGGCGCGACCCCACCATCACCGCCACCGGCATGTTCATGGCGGCCGCCACCCAGGTGCCGGATGCGGCCTGGAAGTTCTTCGAGTATTACAACGCCGGGCAGCCGGCCATCAACCGCGCCGGGAGCGGCTGGGGTGTCCCGGCTCTCAAGTCGATGTACGATCTAATGCCGAAAGAAACAGACTTCGACCAGCAGCGCCAGCGCGTCTTGCAGGCTGAGCTTGACCTCGCGACACCACCTATCCAGTTCAACCCCTTCATCACGGAGACCGCCGTTTACGACACCTGGACCGTGTACCTGGAGCAGGCGCTCAACGGCGCTATCACCTTCGATGAACTGCTTGCGAACGTAGAAGCAGACGTCAACACCGCTGTTCAGGAAGGCAAGGAACGCATCGGCTAGCCGAACAAGTCACCAATCATATGCTGGGGGCAGGAACGGGGTGTCCCTGCCCCCAGCATCACCAAGCAGGCTTGCGGAGTATACGGAATGTCTATCACACTTACACTTAAGAGGGAGAGAAGTGCCAGACGGCGAACCTCCGCCAGGACACGGCAAAAAACGACTGCCTTTTATCTTTTCATCGCTCCCTGGCTGATCGGCTTCATATTGCTGTCGATCGCCCCGCTGGGCGTCGGCTTTGTGACATCCCTGACCAACTATGACGGATTCGACCCGGCCGATGCCAAGTTCGTCGGCCTGAATAACTACGAACGCGCCTTCACCGACAAAGACACCTCTTACTCTTTGGGGCGGACCCTGTTGTGGACCGCGATCAACACGCCCATCTGGCTGGTTCTTTCTTTCGGCATGGCGCTCATTCTGAACCAAAAGAGCATCAAAGGCAAAGGGTTCTTCCGCACCTTGTACTATCTCCCCACGATCATCCCGGTTGTCGCAGCCGTCTGGATCTGGCGGATCATCCTCGACAATAACTTCGGTCTCCTGAATGCCATCCTCAGTCTCTTTCGACCAGGCACAGCCATACCCTTCATATCGACTTACGCCATCTACAGCCTGACGGCAATCGCCGTCTGGACAGGCCTTGGCGCCGGGATGGTCATCTTCCTGGCCGGTCTGCAAAACATCCCCGATGAGTTGAAAGAGGCAGCACGCATTGATGGAGCCAACTCGTTCCAGGTCTTCCGCCACGTGACCCTGCCTTTGATGACGCCCATCATCTTTTTCCAATTGGTCCTGGGTATGATCAATGCCTTCCAGCAGTTGGTGCTGCCTATGTTGCTTGCCCCCGGTCAGGAGGTTAAATCATGGAGTCCACCCAGGAGTTCTTTTCTCTACATGATCCACACCTACCGGCAGTTGTTCGTCTTCCAGCGCTACGGGTACGCGACTGCCCTGCTATGGCTTTTGTTCATTGTCGTTCTGATAATAACGTTGCTGACATTCAAAACGGCGCGTTACTGGGTGTACTACGAAGTGGAAGTTGAGGGAGGTGGGCAATGATGGTCCAGAGGAAGTCTTATTCCACGAACCGGCTTACGCAGTTTTTGGTTTCGTACGGCAGCCTACTCCTGGTCGGCTTGCTGATCTCGATACCGCTGGCCTGGTTTCTCATCACCTCCTTCAAGCCTCAAGAAGAGTATATGTCTTATCCGGTCCGTTTCTTTCCCAGAAGGCTGTATCTGGACACCTACCGAGCGGCCTTGACGATGATCGACTATTTGAGGTTTGCCGGGCACTCCGTGATTCTGTCCCTGACGCACACCACGCTGACCGTGATCACCAGTGCCATGGCAGGCTTCGCCTTCGCCCGGTTCGAGGTGCCTGCACGTAACAAGTTGTTCATAATCGTCGTCGCCATGCTCATCGTCCCCGCCATCATCATGCAAATCCCGCAATTTATCATCTTCTCCAGGCTAAAACTGACCGGCACATGGTGGCCGTGGGTCCTGTGGGGGCTGGGTGCCAGCCCATTCTATATCTTCCTGTTCCGGCAGTTCTTTGCTGCGTTCCCGAAAGAGTTAGAGGACGCCGCGGAGATCGACGGCTGCGGACCGTTCGGTACCTTCCGGTCCATATTTCTTCCTAACGCCAAGCCTATGATAGCCACAGCCTTCATTTTGAATTTTACCGCACAGTGGGGCGACTACATCAACCCCTTCCTCTTTTTAAAGACCTCCAACACCACGCTGGCAGTCAAATTGCAGACAGGCTACCTATCGCCCCAGGGCCAGACCCTGACCACGATTATCCTGGCCGCGGCTGTGCTCTACGTGCTGCCCGTGGTCATCATCTTCTTCTTGGGGCAAAAGTACATCCTTGAGGGCATTGTGACCAGCGGATTATCTGGGAGGTAACCATGAAGATTGGAGCCTGGATTCACGACTACGATGACATACCACTCGACGAGCAGATCGCACTGGCGGCGGAAAACGGGCTCCAAACGATCCGCTCGTATCACATCACCTATGCCGAGGGAGTGGCACCGGTCCTTAAACGGACCGGGATGAGTCTCTTGGGCGGTATGCACGTGGACGCGGACGCGCTGGTCGATGACTGGCGCTCGCAAGTGCGGCTGGACGAACTGGCCCGCTACCATGAGTTGGGCGTTCCTCTCGAAGCGATCTGCGTAGGCAATGAACTGCGCGAGGGCGGCGACGAACCAGACGCAAAGCGTTTCACCGCCCGTCTCTCCTTCAACCTGGCTAACCTGATCTCAACCTACCGCCAGTGGCTGGACGAGCATGGTTATTCGACGCCGCTCACCTACGCCATGGAGGGGATTGTCTTCGATCGCGAAGGGTGCTTCAACGAGTGGCTGTGGCCGCTGATTGACGCCTGCGACGTCGTCTCGCTCAACGCCTACCCAATGGGCAATAGCGCCTGGTTCACCTTCGATGCTTTTGAGGAGAGCCGGCGCTTTTTGTGCGATTCCCGGGCGCACAACGACCGCCTGGCAGAATTCGAGCTACTCCTGCGGCGGGCTCTGGGGCAACTGGAGGGTGTCGACAGGCCGGTGTTTCTGAGCGAGACCGGCTTTCCTTCAGCGGTGGGCTATCACATGCAAGGCGAGCATCTGGTGGTGCCGGAGAGTGATAACGCGCGCTACGGCGAGGCTATGCGCCGGTTTGTAGACCTGCTCCACCGGGTGAACGCCGATTACGATGACCGCATTCATGCGCTCTACTTTTACGAATGGCGCGATAACCTGCATCACGCCAAGATATGGAACGTGGAGCAGAGTCCCATTCACGTCGCTTTTGGGCTGTGTGACCGCTTTGGCGTGCCTAAGTTTAATATCAAAGAGCTAGTAGAGACCCTACGCAGACCACTAAATTTGGAGTGAACTCATGCGTCTTGGGGTGGGTCTCGATACGCCCAGTGACGATCCCGAAAAGATCGTGCGCGCCTATCTAAACGCTGGCTACTCAGCGGCCGTCTGCCCCCCTGTGTCGCTGGACCAGCCGGAGCGCATACGCGCCATCCGTGAAGCGTTTGGCCGGCACGACGTGGCCTTGGCCGAGGTCGGCGTGTGGAACAACATGCTCGATCCCGATCCGGCCCGGCGCGCGGCCAACCTGGAAGCCAACGTGCGCGCGCTGGCACTGGCTGACGAGGTGGGTGCGCTTTGCTGCGTCAACATTGCCGGCTCGTTCCACCCAACGCGCTGGGACGGCCCGCATCCAAACAATATATCAGCCGAGGCGTTTGAACTCACGGTGCAGAACGTCCGGTACATCATTGATGCGGTCCAACCCCGGCGGGCATCCTACTCGCTGGAAACGATGCCGTGGGTGATCCCCGACAGCCCGGATAGCTACCTGCGCTTGATCGAAGCGGTTGATCGTCCCATGTTCCGTGTGCACTTGGACCCGGTCAACCTGATCAACTGCCCCTCCCGTTACTACCGGAACGCCGATTTCTTGCGCGAGTGCTTCGCCAAGCTCGGTCCCTGGATCGTCTCGTGCCACGCCAAGGACCTCCTCATGCGCGATCAACTGACCGTGCACCTGGACGAAGTGCGCCCGGGTCTGGGCACGCTGGACTACAAGGTATTCCTGCGAGAACTCAGCCGTTTGCCTGGCGACGTGCCCTTGCTCCTCGAGCATTTGCCGCAAGAAGAGTACCCCGCTGCGCGCGAGTACGTCCTGGGCGTGGCGGCGCAGGCCGGACTATCGTTTCACATCCCGAAAAGCGGAGGGTGACGTGAACGTCATTGTGATCAGCTCAAGCCCAAACAAAGATGGTTTGACGGCTGCTTGTGCGGCCGCCGCAGTCGAAGGCGCACTCCAGGCGGGTGGGCGTGCCGAGCAGATTCGGCTCAATGATTTGCAGGTTGGGATGTGTCACGCGTGTGATAATGGCTGGGGCACGTGTCTAGCAGATCATGAGTGCCAGGAGGAGGATGACTTCCAGGCGCTGCACGCGCGAGTGTCCCAGGTCGACGCGTATGTGCTCGTGACGCCCGTGTACTGGGGCGAGGTGAGCGAATCGGCGAAAGCCTTCATGGATCGTTTACGCCGCTGTGAGGCCACGCGCGGGGGCGAGAGCGGCCTGTTTGACAAACCTGTGATTGCCGTGGCAGCAGCCGGGGATAGCGGCAACGGCATGATCACCTGCTTGTTGAGTATGGAGCGCTGGATCGAGCATGTCCGGGCCCGCAAGTTCGATCTCATTCCGGTCAACCGCTGGAGTAGAGAGTACAAACTGGTGGCCATCCGTGAGGCAGCACGGGCGATGGTGCAAGAAGCGATAGAGAGGTAATTGTTTTATGGCAGAACGACGAACTCGTGATAAGCATCCTCATCGATCCGACTCTTTGCCTGCCATCTCCCGACGTAGATTTCTCCAGAGATTGGGTGTGGTTGCGGCAGGACTGTTGACTGCCGGCTGCCTGCCCAAACTGCCCATAGGGACGCCTGAGCCTACTTCCACCCTCGCCCCAACTGCCCCATCCACCACACCGACCGCCCCGCCAACCGCCCCATCGCTCTCCGAAGTAGCCATCGCACAGGCCAGAAGTTACGACCGGGCTCTGGTGCGCCAGCAGGTTCAGGCATTGCTCGATGGACTGGGCGGGCTGGACGACGTGGTCAGCTCCGGGGATCGGGTCGCCATCAAGGTGAATCTGACCAGTGGTACCCACTTCGAACCACCCGCCGGTGTGTCCGCCATTGAGAGTTATCTTACTCATCCCGAGGTGGTTCGCGCGCTGGGCGAGTTGTTGCGCGATGCAGGCGCGCGTGAACTCTTCATCGTCGAGGCGGTTTACGACAGGGAATCGTACCCCTTGTTTGGGTACGAAGCGGTGGCAAAAGCTTTAGATGCCACCCTGATTGATTTGAACGATCCCCATCCTTACAGCGACTTCGCCTCCATGCCAGTAGGAGAAGGCTGGTTTATCTACGAGAACTTCGTCCTCAACCACATCCTGGAAGAGGTTGACGCCTTTGTCTCCGTGGCCAAGATGAAGTGCCACTTTAACTGCGGTGTAACCCACTCCATGAAAAACCTGATCGGATTGGTGCCGGCAACCCACTACCGGCTGAGCGAGGATCACTGGTGGCGTTCTGCCCTTCACGGAACTGGCAACGAGACCAAGAACCGGTTGCCGCGAGTCATCCTGGATCTCAACCGGGCACGTCCCATCCATCTGGCCCTGATTGACGGCATAAAAACCGGGGAAGGAGGTGAAGTTCCCCGCGGATCCTTCAACCCGGTGGAACCTGGCGTGTTGATCGCGGGCAAGAATCCTGTGGCGACCGACGCCGTTGCTACAGCGGCGATGGGCTTTGACCCAACCGTCGAGCCTCCCGCCGCGCCTTTCTTGCGCGGCGACAATTACCTGAACCTGGCCCATGAGTTGGGGCTGGGCACCAATCGCCTGGAGGAGATCGAGGTCGTCGCCGCTTCGATTGACGACGTGCGTTACGAGTTCGAGCCCAGTTGGCGGATGTAGTATGAGTAACAAAGATCTGCCAGGTAAGAACAGACGCCATGGGCGTCAAAATGAACCGGCCAATTCCCCACCCACGGTCCCGAGCGAAGCCCCCCACGGGGCTGCACAGCCCCATAGGGGGGGACTTCGCTCGGGAAAGGGGACCTATAGGTTAGCCTTGGCAGGGCACAAGATTGAAAGTGAGTAAGGTGCGCCCCAACTTCTTGATCATCTGCACCGACCAGATGCGGGCCGACCACATGGGCTGTGCGGGCAACCCGGTCATCCACACACCCCATCTGGACGCACTGGCGGCGCAGGGCGTGCACCTGAGCCGGGCCTACGTCAACAACCCTTTGTGCATGCCTGGCCGGGCGACTCTTTTCACCGGCCTCACCCCGCGTGGTCACCGGGTGCGCACCAACGGTATTCCGCTGGATACCTCGATCCCCACCGTACCGGGCGCGCTGGCCGAAGCTGGCTACTACACTGCCTCGATCGGCAAGATCCACCTGAGCATCTTCGGCTATGGGCAGCACCCCGACATCCCTTCTCTGCCGCCCGATAGATTCCCAGAACTGATCGAACACTGGAAAACGGGGCGGGTCGAGCGCGTTCCCACGCCGTACTACGGGTTGCAGCACGTGGAGATCACCGTTGGCCACGGCCCTGAGATCTACGGCGACTACGCTCTGTGGCTGGGGCGCCAGCACCCCGACCAGTGGAACCGTCTCCGATCCACGCCAGTCGAACCGTCGCCCTTGGGCGCGGAGGGGTGTGGTGCGTATCCCTTGGAGGAAGGCTATCACCACAGCGCCTATGTGGCCGAGCGCACGATTACTTACCTGCGCCGGCACGCTGGTGACCGGCCATTCTACCTGATGTGCTCCTTCCCCGACCCGCATCACCCTTACTATCCGCCACGGCCGTGGGATGAGATGTATTCGCCCCAGGAGGTCGTTCCGCCGGTCAGCCGCAAAGGCGAGTTGAAGGACCTGGCGCCCTTTTTCCGTGAAATCTACGAACGGCGCCTGCAGGTAAGCGGGCGCAACCGGCCCACAAAGATGCCCCAGGGACAGCGTCTTGAGATCCTGGCATACACTTATGGTATGGTCTCGCTGATTGATCTCCAGGTCGGTCGCGTGCTGGATGTCCTGAACGAACTGGGTCTTGCTGAGGACACTGTGATCCTGTTCCTGTCGGACCACGGCGACTTGATGGGTGATCACGGCTTGTTGAACAAGGGGCCGTTCCACTTTGAGGGCTTGTTGCGCGTGCCGATGATCTGGCGTTGGCCTGGCCGGTTTCGTCCAAGGAGTAGCCCGGCGTTGGTAAGCTTGCTGGATGTGCCGCCGACGATCCTTGATCTGGCCGGTGTGCGAATCCCTCAGGGGTCGATCCCGGATGGATTCGCAGCGCCCGAGGCACCCCAGCAACCGCCGGCCTGGCCTGGCCGCTCGCTTGTCCCGTTGCTGACCGGTGCGACTGACGCTGTGCAAAACTCGGTTGTGATCGAGAACGACGAGGACTATCTCGGCCTGCGCCTGCGCACGTTGGTCACCCCGAACCACAAGATCACCACTTACACTGGACAGCGTGGGCCGGAGCCGTATGGGGAGTTGTTCGATCTGGTGGACGATCCCCACGAATTGCACAACCTGTGGGACGGTCCCGCGCACGCGGCGCTGTGCCGAGAGCTGATCGAGCAATTACACCATCGGTTGACGGAAACGGACATCGCGCTGCCGCGTCGCCTTGGGCACGCGTAAAGGAAAGG
>JAHELX010000835.1 GCA_024643945.1 Anaerolineales bacterium | reverse complement strand
CTCTTCCAGTTCGCCCCCTGCCAACTCACCCGTGCCTCGTTTAATGGCCCGTTCGATGTTATCTTTGGGCATATTGTTGCTGCGTGCTTTGTCGATGGCCAGCCGCAGCGTCGCGTTGGTATCAGGGTCGCCGCCACCGTTCCGGGCGGCTACCGCGATTTCCCGGGCCAGGCGCGTAAAGATCTTGCCACGCTTTGCGTCTTCGGCCCCCTTTTTACGTTTGATAGTTGACCACTTGCTATGTCCAGACATATCACACCCCCTCGTTCAGGGCTAACAATACCGTGATTACTTGGAAAGATTATACCACAGAGATTGGGATTCGCGCTAAAGCAGTGGCTCAGTTGTCATCTCAGAAGTTCGCGCAATTGGCGGGCTGTATCCACCGCCTGGCCCTGGAAGTGGTTGTTAGCGTAGACGTACACCGTTTCGGCCGCCGACTGCAGGTGATGGATTATGTAGATCATTCGTCCCACGCTTCATTCCCTTCATCTCCGTATTTATCATATTCGTCGCCTTGGTCTACCAGCACATCGCGGGGGCGGCTTCCTTCGGCCGGGCCGACAATGCCCTCCTCCTCGAGTTGGTCCATCAGCCGCGAGGCACGCGGATAGCCGATGCCAAGCCGCCGCTGGAGGAAGGTGGTGCTGGCGCGACCAGTTTTCACCACCAGCTCGATGGCCTCTTCCAGCATATCATCTCGTTCTGCTTCGGCCATCAACCTGTCCCAGGGGCGGCTGATGCTTGGGGGCAATTCGCCAACAGTCTCCTTCCAAAAGTTGGCGACGCTGCGAATTTCCCTGTCGGAGACAAAGCAACCCTGCAGCCGCTGTAACTTGGGGGAATCAGGCAGCATAAGCAGCATATCACCGCGCCCCAGTAGTCGCTCGGCGCCAGGCGTGTCGAGAATCACTCGAGAGTCGATCTGGCTGGTGACGGCGAAGGCGATGCGTGCCGGGAAGTTGGCCTTGATGAGCCCCGTCACCACATCTACTGAGGGACGCTGGGTGGCAATGACCAGGTGAATGCCCGTTGCCCGGGCCATTTGAGCTATGCGGGTAATATAACGTTCGGTTTCATCGGGGGCCATCATCATCAAATCGGCCAGTTCGTCGACGATGACAATAATGTAGGGCAGTTGATCCTCCCCCCGACGACGAACGGCCTTCTTGTTGTAATCAGCGATGTTACGCGCTCCGGCTTCGGAGAACTTCTGGTAACGCCCATCCATCATCTGGGTGATCCAGGCCAACGCCCCCACCACCTGCTCGATATCCACGATGACCGGCGCCAGCAGGTGAGGTATGCCATTGAAGCCGGTCAGCTCGACCATTTTGGGGTCGACCATCAAAAACTTCACTTCGTCGGGGGGATGGTCGCATAGCAGGCCGGTAACAATGGCGTTGATGCACACACTCTTACCGGAACCAGTGGCTCCGGCGATGAGCAGGTGAGGCATGGCTCCCAGGTCAACGACCACCGCTGCTCCTGACACATCCCGACCCAGGGGGATGCGCAGAAGACCCTTTTCTTTGCGATATGCCTCCGACTCCAACACGCCGCGCAGCGAAACCAATGACACTTTGCTGTTGGGGACTTCGATGCCAACCACTGGTCTTCCGGGCACAGGGGCTTCGATGCGGATGGGGGCAGCGGCTAAGGCCAGAGCCAAATCGTTGATTAACGAGCTGATTTTGCTGACCCGCACCCGGTGGCGACGGATAGCGCCATCTGGGCCAGGACGTTCGATGAAACCCGGTTCGACGCCAAATTGAGTCACCGCCGGACCGACGTTGATCTCTTTTACCTCGGCCGGCACGCCAAAGCCGTGTAAGGTTTCTTCGATAATCTGAGCCTGGAAACGCGCGTCCGCTTTGCGTGACGGGTCTTTGGACGATGGCACGAGTAAGTCAAGGGGAGGCAAATTCCGGCTGCGACGGGCAGGCCGCGCCGGAGCCTCGTTGGCCTGCGACTGGAGTGGCAACGCTTCAATTTCGGGGCGGATTTGGGGTTTGCTGCGGCGTGAATGCTTGCGCTCGGATGGGACTTCCTCTTCCAGAACGAACTCCTCTTCTGTCTGACCGAGGCGACTCAGCCAGTCAGCAATCCGGTGCTTGGCGCGCGACAACCCTTGAGGGCCCTGTGCGCCTCGGGCACTTCGCAACCAGCCAGTGGCGTCGGCACTGGAGAAGTGCATCAAGAGCCCCACCCCGGCCATAAGCAGAAGAACCAGTATTCCCCAAGTGGCCACTTCGCCCACCGTGTCTACCAGCAAAGCGCTGAGTCCCCAACCCACGATTCCTCCCCCAGCGCCTGCCCGGGCTGTCTCCAGCGGGTTGTCGCCCCCGCTGAACAGATGTAACAGTGCCAGGCCAGCTACAAAGAGCAACTCAACGCCGATAATCACACCCCAGCCAATAAGTGGTTCAGATTCGTCGCGCAAGCTTCCCAATAGCAACAGTATCCCCAACCAACCAAGGCCGACAGTCACAGGAATGGCTCCCCAACCAAATAGCTGGCGTAGCAATGTTGCCCAACCATCGCTGACTGTCCCTGATGTTACAGAGAAGAGACTCAACAGCGTGATCGTAGCCAATACGAGCAGTCCCAGTCCCGCCAACTCACGTTGTACGGGATTGAGACGCTGCTGGATGGATTCAATTAAATTGGGTGAGGTTTTGCGTTGCTTCTTGCTCATCTCAGTCAATCAGCAAATCAGCAAACACATACAGCACCTGCCCGTCCTGGCTGTCCCGATCCCGGAGACCGGGACGGGATCCGGGACGCCGCGCAGGCCAGTGTGGTATGGGGCAGGTGTCTGCTGATTTGACGGCCTGCTGACCTGTCGTTTTGCCGACTCACTGATGCGCTAAGCGGAGTAGCCTTGGGACGTGATTGGCTGATTATCATCGAAGTAATTGTGAACCTGCCGCAGGCTCA
>JAHELX010000834.1 GCA_024643945.1 Anaerolineales bacterium | reverse complement strand
CCGCCACGTCCCAGATGTAGTGGATAAACTTGAGGGGCAGGAACATAAAAAAGCCCTGCAAGATGAGGTAACGCCCGGCAAACCCATCGTAGGCGGCGGGCGACAAGCCCAGCGCAGGCGTCCCTTGCAAAAGGACATAGCTAGCTGCGATGGTCACGATGATGACCACCGCCGCTCGACGGCTGCGCGCCGCCGCCCGTGCCCCCAGGTGAACTAACAGGACAGCAGCTATCACAACTGCCACCAGCATCAGCGGCAAGTGGACCAACAAGATCGCCAACGCGATGCCGTAGGCCAACAGAAACAGCGACCGCCAGCGGACCGAGGGCAGCAGCCAGTAGATCGCCACGCCAAACCCCAGAGATGCGACGTAGCGCGGTCCGCTATAGCCGGTAAGCGCGGGCTTGATGGCCTGGTAAATAGTGATGACACTATTTACCAACGCCGAACTCTGCAATGCCGCCGGTAGCCTATCCGCCACTTGCGCCAGCACTGAAACACCCAACACCAGCCCGCCCACGACCAACGAAGCCAGTGCCAGCCACAGCGAAAAGCTATGTTTCGTTCCGGTCTCAGCGACCGGAGTCGGTGAAAAATTGGCTCGTTCCATAAATGGTTACTCTTCGCTGGGGACTACACGATACACGCTGGCCTCGGGCGCGTCGAACACCTTGCTGAAGAGAGGCGACCCCTCCGGGTCGTATTGGCCCAGTGCCTGCTCCCCCTGACCGTAGATAACGTAACGAATGTCATATCGCTCGATCATCGCCCGCCGTTCCTCGTCGTGCACAGCAGCGTCAAAGAAGTCGTCCACCATTTGTCGCTTGACATTGAAGTTCATCGTCATCACACCGCTGGAGAGGAAGGCCTTATTACCACTTAAGCCAGGCAAATAGTGGCCCAGCGAGAGCGACGTAAGAACCACGTCGTCGGGGTTGGTGTTTGCCTCGAGCCAGCGAAGGGCGGCAACCTCATCACGATAAAGATAGTAAGGATAGTCGTGCCGCCTCAAATCTATCACGCGCCAGCCGAGCAGGTATAGATTGGTCAGAGTGATGAACGCCACGAACAGAATGGGCGTCAACCGCCCCAGAGGCAAGCGCGACAGCACTCTCCACCCCGCCCTGCGTTCTTCCAGCCAGGGAACCACGTGATCCAGCAACCCCTCGACGGCCAAGACCGCGATGGGAATTTGCAGGCTGTTGAGCAGCATGATCTGAAACTTCAGCGGTAAGAAAATGAGCATCGAGCCGGCTATGAACCAGCCCCTGACAAACAACTGGCGCGTGTTGAGATGGCGCAACGGCACGACGCCCCTGAAGGTGAGCAAGGCCACGACCAGTGGCAGGCCCATCAAAATGACCAAGTGGAAGGGATCGGGCGTAAAAGTGCCCAAGTTGTCATACTGGGCCAGGGCCTCCTTCCATACGGCCACAAATCGAGCGATGTAACCATAGTAGAGGGCTGCCGGCAAGGAGACCAGTACGATCAGAATCAAGTTGAAGAAAACCCGCCACGAGAAACCATCGCGCCAGGTCAGCAGCAAGCCGAAGACAGCCAACACTGTCCAGACTGTCACCAAGTCATAGATGTGAGACATGCCCAAAAACAGGGCCAGGCAAGACGCCGCCAGCGTGTAGCCAAATTTACCCCGCTTGTAGGCCAGCAATGCCAGAAGCAGAACCCCGACGATCAACGAGGCCGCGAAGGCCACGTGCGGCACGGCCAACATACTCAAAAACTGGTTAGCAGGAATGGTGTAAACGTCGTTTGGAAACTCTATATCGGGCTGATGCAAGAGCTGCTTTTTGACCACCCAGACCCAGCCCAGGCCGGCGCCAAAGGTGACGATTAGCAACGCCAGTCGGCTGCGCACGCGGTCGTTGAAGAAGTAGGAGTTAAAGAATATATAACAAACCGTCAGAAAGATGATAATCGTCAGCACGCGGAACAGGTGATAGACTTGAAACAGACTCATTCCGCTGTAATGAGCCAGTCGCCCCAGCAGCCACCACTGGATGTTCAGAAAGATCTGCGCATTCGGTTCGGAGGTCAGCTTGTTCTCAATGAACAGCCGGCTGCCCGACTCTCGCATCCACGACAAATACTGTGTCGTGTCGTGAACGTCGTACATGATGCCCATAAATTGCTTGTTGGCTGGGCTGCTCCAATAACCAAAGAGATAAGGCAGGGTTGTCAGAATTAGCATCACCAAAATGACGCCGCCAACAAAGTAAGCATCGCCTATGTCAATCGCTAGGCGCCAAATCGAGGGTTTCCGAACTTCCGATACAGTATCCACAACGTACCTCCGACAATCACCAACAAGGGCAACAGACTGAACCAGGACGACAAGCCGAGGGCCATCCCCAGATTGCGGGTGATGTCGCCAGCCTGGAATTTGGGCCAGTAGAATCCTACCAGTGGGTTAGCAACAGAAATAGACGCGAACTCCTGCCCCGACACCGACGCAATCCACACCAACCCAAACGACAACACTACCAGCGCACAGGATAGGGCATACAGTAAGAAACGCTCACCCCAAACCCGAAAACAAAAGGTGACAGGTATCATCACAAAGGGCAAAATGAGCAAAAGGTTACGCGGTCCGATGGCGAAACCACCACGCCAGTCGTACCATGCAGAAATGAGCAGCAGTTGACCTAACACGATGGTCAGCGTCAGAATCCCCTCAGCCCGCCATTCGCGCTCGCGCAAGAGACACCAAAAGCCAGGTATCACCAGCAGCAAGAAGGGCGACAGGAAAAACAATCCCCGGTAGGGACTGAGTGTAACTCCCCACTGCGCCTCCAGGCTGGGCTGGCTGTAGCCGAGAAAGCCAGTGTTGGAAATCTCCGGGAAGCGGCCCAAGTAGCGATAACTCGACGAGAAAGGACTGCCGAAGGCAGTGGCGTTGTACCAGCCCAGGAGCAGGGCAAAGG
>JAHELX010000833.1 GCA_024643945.1 Anaerolineales bacterium | reverse complement strand
CACTGTCAAAAGCCACATCAACAACATTTATCGCAAGCTCGATGTTTCCAGTCGTACCCAGGCCGTGGCACGGGCCAGAGAGTTGAATCTGGTATAGCCCTGGCGACTGTTTAGCTTCCATTAGCCTGCTGTTAAGTAGATAAGCAGCCTCGCTAAACGCTCCTGTCTCCTTCCTTCTCCACCCCCCTCACATTCTTCTTCCCCCCCTTTCTCCACCCCCCTACACTTTTTCTCCACCCCTCTTTTCCAACCCATTAACCCTCTCTTTGGTGGATGACACTCCACCCAGTTTTGGCATAGACTAAGACATAGAGAGGGACCAACGTGGCTGATCGAATATTCTGCCAAATTCGGGTAAAGGGCCATCTGTCCCGCCAATGGGCCGATTGGTTTGGAGGGCTGGAGATCGAAAACCAGCCAGACGGCGAGGCGATGCTCTCCGGCACACTCCCAGATCAAGCAGCGCTATACGGCGTAATGAACCGGATGCGCGATCTCGGGCTGGAACTCATCTCTGTGAATTGCGTCCAACCCGGCCCGGACGGGGCTTCAAGCCTCTGCCAGTCAGGCGACCAAGGCGACAATCCAGTTAAAAGTGATGATATACGGAGCGGTGCAACGACTGATCGAGAAGACCCCCAGCAAGGAGGTAAGTGAAATGGGAAAACTCTTGATTATGGCGTGGCGTAACGTCTGGCGCAACGGGCGGCGCACGATGATCGCAGTGATTGCCATTGCCCTCGGAGTAGCATTCCTACTCTTTTTTGATGGGCTCTACGGCGGCACGGGGCAAGCCATATATGGCAACTTTGTGAAGCTGCAAGGCGGGAATGTGCAAGTGCACGCCCCGGGTTACCGGGAAAAGGCCAAGCGGCTGCCGTTATTGCCGCTGGCCAATGCCGAGGTGGCCATGCAGGCTGCATTGGGCCAGCCACATGTGGTTGGCGCCTCGCGCCGCATCAATACCAGCGGCATGGTCTCAAGCCGCGAGGGTACCTTCCCCGTGGTCATCACCGGCATCGAGCCGGAGCGAGAGGCACCTGTAGGGCTCCTGGCCGAGAATGTCACCCAAGGACGGTACCTGACTGCCGACGATACAGACGTCCTTCTCATCGGACGGGCGCTTGCCAAGCGACTGGAGGTGGGCGTAGGCGACCGCATCACGCTGGTGGGACGCGCCACCCACGAGCAGATGCGCCGTCGCACGATGACTATCGCTGGTATCTACGACCTGGGGCTTGCGGAGGTGGAGAAGCGTATAGTCTACGTCTCGTTAGCCGAAGCGCAGTCGCTCTTTGACCTGCGCGGCCAGGCCACCGAGGTCGTCGTCGCCCTCGAAAGTGTAGGGCAGGAGCCGCCGGTGGTTGCCGCGCTGCAAGCTGCCTTGCCTGCCCCCACAACAGGGGGGCCCAGCTACGAGGTACATTCCTGGGAAGAGCTGAACCCTGAGATGAAGCAGACGATAGAGCGGGATATTGTAACTATGAACATCATCGGGGCGGTCATATTGTTGATTGCCGGCGTCGGCATCCTCAACCTGATGTTGATGGCAGTCTTTGAGCGCACGCGCGAGATCGGCATCCTGGCGGCGATGGGCTTGAAGCGGCTCGAGATCGTGGTACTGTTCCTGCTGGAGGGGACACTGATCGGGCTGTTGGGCGCGCTGGTCGGTTGCATGCTAGGTGGGCTGATCCTCACCTACCTGGGACAGGTCGGCTTTGCCTGGAACGTGTCGTCGGAAATTAGCGAGTTGGCGGCGTTGTTGGGCGACCGGATCTATCCTAAAGTGGGGCTTGATCTGCTGCTACAGCGCGCGTTGACCGTTGCTATCATCGCAGCGCTGGCGTCGCTCTACCCGGCCTGGCAGGCCTCTAAGCGGGAGCCGGCCGAGGCGTTGCACTACGTATGACGACGAAGGACGAAGGACTAACGACGAAGAAAAGAGCATCGAAGTAGACAGCAAACTGGTCATTCGTCTTTGGTCGTTCGTCAGCCAAAGGAGGTAAGCTATGTTGCAACTGTGGAAAATTGCGTATCGTGATCTGAGGCGCAACCGACGGCGGTCAATTTTGACGATGATCGCGGTGGCGTTGGGGATAGCATTGCTCGTCACGCTGAGCGGTCTGGTTGAGGGTGAAATAGCTGGCGCGCTGGAGAACAGTATCCGCTTGCAGACCGGTCATTTGCAGGTGCGCGAAGAGTCCTACGACGAGGACAAGGTCAGCCTGAAATGGGAGGATTTGCTGACCAACGCGCAGGGACTGGCCACGCAAGTGCAGTCGTTGCCGGGTGTTCGGGCCGCAACCCCCATGTTGTGGGCCAGCGGCATCCTGGGGACGCGCGACGAGACAGTTGGCGTGCGGGTTTTCGGCATAGACCCGTTTTCCGAGGCCCACGCGCCTATCCAGGAGTCCCTGGTCGCCGGCCAGTTCCTGGCGCCGGATGACCGTAGCGGCATCCTCATGGGCCAGCAATTAGCCAAGAGCCTGGCATTGACCGAAGGCTCCCAGGTTACCCTGCTGGTCAACACCGCCAACGAGCAACCTGATGAGGCCAGCTTTACAATCCGTGGCCTGTATAACACCGGCGTCCCCAGTTACGATGAGTCAACGATCTTTTTGCCATTGGCAAAGGCGCAAGCGTTTACACGCACCGAGGGACGGGCCAGTGCGATCCTCGTCCTGTTGCATCGCCAAGAAGACGCCGATGCTATTGCCGCAACGCTGCGCGCGCCGCAACTAGAGGTACTCACCTGGCGCGACCTCAACCAACTCTTTCTCTCAACCATAGAAGTCTCAATGAGCTTTATGTATCTGATGTACCTGATAGTACTAGCAATAGTCGCCGTTGTCATCGCCAATACGCTGCTCATGTCCGTCTTCGAGCGCACACGGGAAATGGGCATTTTGGCTGCACTGGGGATGAAAGGGCGGCAGATCCTG
>JAHELX010000832.1 GCA_024643945.1 Anaerolineales bacterium | reverse complement strand
CGTGATCCGCCCGGAACCGACGCTATTCACCGCCGGCACCCCCAGCCAGGCGGTCTGTTGGTTGATCAAGTCGCCAAACACCAGGCGCCCAGTTCCCTTAAGCGAGGCGACCACCGGCCCCATGTCATCGGGAGTCACCTGGTCGCCATTGGGAAAGTGATAGGTAGGATTAGAGACATCGGGAGGACAACTGGTGATGAGCATCATATCCACGCGACCGGCATACCGTTTCCACAGGTCGAGGTGGGCGGCGTCCCAGCAAATCATCATCCCCAGGTCTCCCAGGTCTGTCTCAGCCACGGTAATGCGGTGACCATCCCGAAAGTAGCCCCGCTCCCAACCCCAGGGATAGTGCTTGTCATAGCGCCATATCCGGCCATCGGGGGTACACCTCGTCTCCATCTAAAAGCATCAAGGATCCGGCCAGGTGGATTCTCAGCCAGGCGGCAGTCTCCTTCATCCAGGTAGCCGTTGGACCGTCTAGCGATTCGGCCAGATAGTGATTGGCGTTGGTGTAGGCATAGCCGGTGTTGAAAAGCTCCGGCAAGACCACCAGGTGTGCACCGGTTTGCGCGGCTTCGGCCACCAATCGGTCGGCGCGCACCAAACGGTCGGTAGTCGGAGCCGGGTTGGCGTCCATCTGAACGGCTGCAACTTTGATCGTGCGCGGCATTGGCGACTCCTTTGGTGCGGCCGCCGATCACAGATAGCGGACTACGGCTGAACTCGGGACTCTCTTTTGACTGTTGGGAGGTGAATTTGGACAGGTTTGCCAATAGGTTTCATCGACGAATGTAACTTGCCTCTGCCAAGTATAGCACAATAGCAGAGCGGAAACAATGGTTTTCTTCGCCGGGTGCATTGATGACGGAAGCGGCGACTTATGCTATACTCATGGACGAGAAAGTAGAGTGACTATGATAGACAAATATCAACTCATCTGGACCCTTGACGATTACCAACGCTTTCTGCGCCATCCCGATCCAATTGCGCGTGGCTGGGCGGCAGACCGCATCGAGCAGCAATATCCGCAGCAAGCGGTCGAGAGTCTTATCAGCTTGTTGACTGACCCGGATTTCCACCTGCAAATTACGGCAGCCAGGGCGATAGGCGAAAGTGGCGACATTCGCTACGAGCCGGCCCTGTCAGCCGCCTTTCCCGAGAGCGAGGGTTATGTCAGAAATTGGTTTATGACCACCCTGGGCCAACTCCACTCGCCGGCTCTGCTGCCTCAGCTCGTGGCTGAACTGGAGGCCGCCCCGGTTCAATGCCCGCCAGAAGAACAAGAAATGCTTGCCCTGCGAAGCGTCGCGGAAGTGCCGGGCTATTACCCCGACGAAGCGGCGCGCTCGGCGCTGTGGCGGTTTGTCGAGCGCTATCTTGACGACGACCGCATCACTTACGCCGCCTTCGAGGGCCTGCTCAATTTTGCGGAGCCCGATACCATTCCCCGACTGGTGCGGCGCTACAGCCAACTGAGGCCACGTGATGACGCTGTCTGGCAACATGCCAGCATTGCTTTGGCTGAAGTGGTGGGAGTCGACCGCTTGACTCAGGAGACAATGAGGGTGATGCCTGATGGCCCAGACCCGGCGTTTTGGCAGTTGGATGACTGGCTCCAGCAGGATTTCCCCTACTCAGAGACCTTCGAGGATGCGTTCTATGAAGCGGCCAAAGAGTCGTATACTGGGGTCTTGCCTCATATCTTGACCGAACTGGAGCGAGTAGCAGCCGAGCGAGGGGATGATCTGCCGGCCTGGCTGGAGGAGTGGCGCGCGGGCGAACGGCCCGGTGGCTACCGCTGGCGAATGCTCTATGCGCACCATGTCATCGCCGCTCTGGCCGAGCATCCGCCGTCCGGCGAAAAACAGTATCAGGAAACGGTGGCCCTCAGCCTGGCTTTATTGGGACAGGCGCTCACCGACCAGAATGACGAGGCGATGCTCCAGGCTGCGCCGGACGAGCCAGCCCGGCAAAAGGTTCTGCTCGACATTTTGGGCTCAGTCCGCCAGAACGTGATGCCGGGCGTGGTCGGCCAGGTCGCGGCGTTGGGGCCAGGCGCCGTTCCCGATTTGATCCACATCCTGGAAGGCGACCATTTTTGGGCCTTGCCGCGGGCGCTGGAGGTGCTGACCCACATTGCGCGGGCGCATCCCGGCGCCGCCGACGCGGCCATACCGGCTATTCTTGACCTGATTGACGAGGATCAGAGCGACTACGTACTGGAGCCGGCCGGGGAGGTTTTGGTGGCCATTGGGCCGAGTGTTATCGGGCCAGCCGCAGCGAGGTTAGGACAAGATTTCACCTACGACATTTACGTCTGTTATGCCCTGGGCGAGATCCCTACCCAGGCCTCGGCAGAGGCGTTGCTGAACTACATTGCTGCAAAACAAGTCCTCGAGGAATATGAGGCCGAGGCCCTGGCCGACCTGGGGCATCCCGCCGCCATACCTTTCCTCAGAGAGTATTATGAGCCCGGCGACCCCTTACTGGGCACGGTGCTCTACAAGCTCGCCCTGCTCAACGACTATACCGGGCCGGAGATGATGGAGTGGTGGGCCGTCGCCTTCAAGGACTACGCCAGTTTCATCCGCGCCGTCACCGGCAAAAAACCCACATGGTTGCCTTCTCCTGGCCCTGCTCCCACTGGCAAGGGCCAAAAGCAAGCGCCTTCTGAGAAAAAGCGCAAGAAGAGAAAGAAGCGGCCACGCTAGTGCCCCACCAAAGTGATTTTGGTAAGTTAGATTCAGCCTCATGGGCGTAATCTGTATCATATCATAATCCCTGTGATGGGGTACTAGGCAGTGCCGGGTGAACTCATGCTCACCTTGATGTCACCGCCTCCTCTGCGCCAGAGCGCGCTATATCCGACTCCCAGAAAGACTCGATAAACGCCAGGTAATTGATCTGGTTGGCCCCCTCATAGATCTGGTTCAGCCGCACGT
>JAHELX010000831.1 GCA_024643945.1 Anaerolineales bacterium | reverse complement strand
CCGACGCTGACGTAGGAGTCAAAGGCGGTCCACTGCTGGCTGGCGTCATCGTAGCCGGTCAGCAGCCGGTAATGGCCCATCCCATTCCCCGGCTCCTGTTCCAACCAGGTTTCGACCAGCACCGGCACGCCGTTGCTCAACAGCAGGTGCAGACGGTCGAAATCCCCGTTGACGCGCACCAGGGCGTGAAAGCCCTGTGACCGGGCAAACTCAGCCATTTCCTCCGGGTTGACGTTCTTGTCGTCCCGGTTGGGCTTGAGGACGGCAGCCACGTCCTTCTGGTCAAGTAAGGGCCCAAAGTAGCTCAGATCCATAGCCAGCGTGGCCGGGCCACAGTTATTCCATTTTTGCCATATGTGGCTGAAACCTGCCAGTTGAACAGATGCCGCAGCCGGTCGGTAAGCTGGGGTGGGGGTAACTGGGGGCTTGGGGCTGGGGGCTGGGGGCTGCCTGTCCCGGCTGGGCCGTGCGGGCCAGGACGGGCTGTCGTGCGGGCCAGGACGGGCCGTCGCGCGGGTCGGGGGGAGCTGAGATAGGTGAGCAGGTGTGAGCGATGGCGTGGGTGGGGTCGTTGGCGTGCGGGTTGGAGTTGGCGATACGATGCTCTCCGCAGTCGGCTGAGCGGCCGCCAGAGGCGACATGCCTTCTGGCCCTATCTCATCCCCAATCGCCGCAGAGACGAGAACTTCGGTCGCTGTGGGGAGTGGGGTGGGGACAAACTCCGGGTGAGGCCGATGGGCGGCAATTTCGGTACGTACCCGCAGCAGCAGGCCCCCCGGCCCGCCGTAACGGATGCTTCCGGCTGTCAGCAGCAGCACACAGGTTATTCCCAGAATCAGGGTTATCAGGGTCAAGACTCTGGCACCAGTGACCCTCCATATCATAGTCAATCCCTCTTATTCACACCATAACCAAGTATTGTGTTGAAAACAGACCGTAGGACAAGCTGACAGCTTGTCCCACGTTATCCTTTCAATGTACGGTCGAAGAAGTCCGTTATTCGCTGCATAAACAGGTCCCAGCTCTCCCCCTGCAAAGCATGCCCCTGGCGAGGATAGCTGAAGTATTCGACTTCCTTCCCGGCGGCTTGCAAAGCATCCCGAATCGCCTCGGCCCACTCGGGTGGCGTGGTAGTGTCAGCCGCGCCCTGGTGGATTTGCACCGGTGCCTGCACCAGGTGCAAGTAGAAGATAGGCGAGGTCAATTGCAGGAAATCCTGGTCACGGCTCGCCTGCTGGTAAGCACGGGCCAGGGCGTCATCATCGCCCCCACCTCCACTCCCACGCCCCCAGCGACGCATCACCCCCGTGTCGTCGGCGCTGACCGGGGCATAGAGGACAGCAGCCTTGATGCGGGGGTCAATGGTGATCGCCTTGGTAGTCACCCCGCCCCCCATACTGTGTCCCCACATACCCACCCGCTCCGGGTCAGCCTGGGAAAGTGAGGGGAGCGAACCGATCAGGTTGAGGGCATCGATCACCAGGCCAGTGCGGAAGTAATTGCTGCCGGAGTCGGAGCCGCCCCACCCCCGGAAGTCGGGACTGATAGTCAGGTAACCCTGAGCTGCCAGATGATCGGCCGCACGCCAGGTATCTGCTCCCGACCAGAAGCGAGAGGGCGGAATGTAACCGTGGTTCAGAATGACTACGGGGAACGGACCGTCTCCCTTGGGCACATTCATCATGCCCGTGATGGCCAGGCGCTGCCCTGAGCCCATCGAAGCGTCATCGCTGGGGTAACGAATGAGGTACTTGGTGAAACTGTCTGTGTCGGTGATGGTCTGGGTGATCTCAATGACCCCGCCGGGGTAATTACGCTCGCGCATCCCCTGGATGGTGTAGCCAAGCAGGGGATGAGGCGTAGGTGTGGGCGTCAGCGTAGGAGTCGGCGTCACTGTGGGCGTCGGCGTCAGCGTAGGGGTCGGTGTTGTCGTGGATGTAGACGTCACCGTGGCTGTAGCCGTCGGCGATGGGCTGGGGGTAACTGAAGGTGTATGCGTGGGCGCCTGGGCTATGGGTGTGGGCGCCAGCGTGTTACGCCCGCCGCAGCCGCTAAAGGTCGCCAGCAGCACCCCAGCCACGGCGAGAAATCCAATACGATGTAGTAACCGAATCATGGGAAAGTTGCCTCAACTCAACTCTTTCGTCTCAAATCACTAATCCATCAACGCCAGTAACCAGATGTTTCGATCACTGCTCTCCACGAAGGCCACGTACCGTCCATCAGGCGAGACGGTCCAATCGCCATTGGCGATCTTGAACGGAGTAATCTCAGGATTGGTCAGGCGGCGTGTCTCGCCCGTCTCCACGTCCAGCTCCCAGAGTTCGTGAAAGGTAGCTTCCGGCCGGAAGGGGATAATGAGCAAGCGGTGACTGTCGCGCCACTGATAGGCACCAAAGAGATCAGAGTCCAAACGGCGTCGGCCCGAGCCATCGCTGCGCACCAGCCATAGACCGTTCTGCGCCGGGTCTTCGTCCAGAGCTATGTAGTAGGCCAGCCAGGCACGATCCGGCGATAGGAGCCCGCCCCGGAGCCTTTCGGCCCGAACCAACTCGGTGGTGCGGCCATCGGCCAGCGAGAAAGTGTAGAGCACCTGCTCTCGAGACTCGAGCGATTCCCGGCCGTTCATAAGCAAAACATCATCAGAAATCCAATCGCTGAAACCGCCCCGGGGCAGCGTAGCCACTGACCGGGCATCGCTGCCGTCCAGGTTAGCCACCCATACCTGCGTTGTGCGGCGCTCAGAGGGCAGGTCCTCGTTGCTCACCTGCCAGGCGATGCGTTTCCGACCTGGCGATATGGAGACCGGGCGCCCCCCGGCGGGCACGGTCCAGCGTGCGCTGACCGTCCCCGACAGAGGGCCAGCCAGGCGCTCGATGACCGTCGTGCTCTGGCTCAACTCGAAGCGGTAGGCCAGATCTGCCGTGTAGAAAGCAATGCGGTCA
>JAHELX010000150.1 GCA_024643945.1 Anaerolineales bacterium | reverse complement strand
GCCTGGCCTGTGCCAGCAAACCCACGGCCTGGTTCCTGGCTCCTTTTTGGCTGCTGTACGTGCTCCGCGACGCGTGGAAGGTGAGCGAGGATAGCAATCTACTTTTGCCCAGGGTAACGCAGTGGCTGAGTCTCCTCGTGCGCCGTGCCTGGCCCCTGGCTGTGGTATTTATTATCGTGGTTGGCCCCTGGTTCGTATGGAACCCAGCCGCCATGTTCGATGACATATGGCGCTGGAGCGCCGGCACCGCCGCTGCTCCCTACCAGATTCGCGGCTGGGGGCTGAGTAACTTCGTACTGGCTTTTAACTTGGTCCCAGATCGGTTGGCTTACTGGCCTTTTTGGATCCCTGAGGTTTTGGTCGCCTTGCCGCTATTGGTAGTACTTCTCTGGCGGCAGGCCGGGCGCAACACCTTGGGGACTATGCTTCACCATTACGTGCTGCTATTATTTGCCTTTTTTTACGTCTCACGCTTCCTCAATGAGAATTACCTGGGCTATATGTTGGCCTTGTTTGCCCTGGCTTATTTCATCCAGGAGAGAGAAGCGGGCATCTGATACCATTGCGTGCCTTCTCCATTGTGTGGTATAATCTTTCTCGAGAGCGTAGTAAGTGTGAACCACGCGTTGGCTTTTGTTGAAAGAATAGGGATATGAAACGCATCTCCCACCAATCTGAAAAGATCGAAGATAGCCTACAACGTATCCCTTTCTTCAGCGGGCTGCCCCCGGATATGTTATCTGCCATTGCAGCCAATCTGCAACACGAACATTATTACCACGGCGAGGTCGTCTTTGTCGAAGGGAGTGTGGGTGATTCCTTATACCTGATCGAATCGGGTCAGGTGAGGATTTCTACCGGATTCGGGCATGAGGAGAAAATCATTGACTATCTGGGGCCAGGTAATTTCTTCGGCGAGATGGCTCTTCTTCTGGATCAACGCCGGTCTGCCAGTGTCACGGTGGTCATAGATGCTGATTTCTGGGTACTACACAAAACTGACCTCGACAAACTTCTCGATGAATATCCGGCCATCACACTCCAAATCAGCCGCGAACTTTCACGCCGACTAACCGGGAGCCTCCAACGTGCCCTGCGCAAAGAGACATATAACCTAATCGCTGTGGCTGCACGGAAGCCATGGCAATTGGCCGCGAGCTTGACCGGTCTCACTCACGAGCGGATTGTTGTGTTCGATCTGACGGAGACCAATCTGGTCGAACGAGTCAACGAGACCCTGCCCAATGAAGTCGTCCCGCTAGACGCCATGCCTGGCCTGTCAGGCGCAGAACTGGCAGAGAGCCTGGGTATTTTGGTAGATGCATACGACCGGGTGTTGCTCTCCATCTCACCTGAACGGCGCGACCCGAGTGTAAAGGCGCTACAATTGGCCGAAGTAACGGTCCTCATTGACGTAGAGCAGCGTCCCTGGATGAGTGATCAGGCGTCGGGCCCCATCTGGCAGGTACCCAATACGCCGCAAGCGATTGAGCGAACAGCCCGTCACCTGGCTCAGCGCGTGGTTGGGTTGGCTCTTTCGAGTGGCGGAGCACGTGGAATCGCCCATGTCGGCGTGCTGCGGGTGCTGGAGCGGGAACGCATACCTATCGATATACTGGCTGGGACCAGTGCCGGCTCACTGGTAGGAGGCTTGTATGCAGCCGGGCAATCCATTGATAACATTGCACGCTTTGCCCTTCACTTTCAAAACAAGCTCAAGCTTCGCAGCGGGCTTTTGGATCTTAACTTGCCACCCCGCACCGGCCTGATCGGGGGACGGCGCTTTCGAAATTATTTAGAGCAGGTATTTGAAGGTATCACCTTTGAAGAGTTGAGAATCCCCTTTTACGTTGTCGCTGCCGACGTGCTGACAGGTGAGGAAGTGGTCTTCGAAAAAGGCTCCGTCGCCGATGCCGTCCGAGCCAGCACTTCGCTCATTGGCCTGGTCTCGCCACACGAATTTAATGGCCGCCACCTGGTCGACGGTGGTGCGGTGAATCCTTTGCCGGTCAGCGTTCTGGCTGAGAAAGGTGCTGACATCATTATTGCCTCGCGTGCCATTCCATCCCTGGAGGGTGAGCGAGGGAGCGGGCAAGCCGGCCGCCGCTGGAAAAGTATGAACAACATATGGGGCGTGCTCAGCAATTACCAGAGCATCATGGAGCGCGAGATTATCAAAACGCGCCTCAGCCCTGTTGATGTTCTCATCTTCCCCCGTGTGGAAGTGTATACAGCCATGGACTACCATCAGGCCGCCGACTTCATCCGCCTGGGTGAGGAGGCGGCCGAGCAAGCTATGGACGAGATCAAACGGAAAGTCTTCGCCGCAAGGGGTGAGAGGGTTTAGTCTTGGGTAAAGAGGCATTGCTTTCAAAATTAGAGGCTCTCGAACAAGAAATGGCGCAATTGCGGCAAGAAAACGCCACCGCGCGTGAACGCATCGCTGTGCTGCAAGTTTTGCACGACGTAGCCCGCTCACTCAGTTCCGAGCTCAATCTGGAACCGCTCCTCCAGATGATATTGGCCACAGCGGTGCAGGTGGTGGGCGCCTCAGCCGGCTCATTGTTGTTGCTGGATCTGGAGACCAATGAGCTTATCTTCAAAGTCATCGAAAAGGGTGGGGGCGTGTCCCTGGAGGGGACACGCATGCCCGCCGATAAGGGAATCGCCGGTTGGGTGGTCACGCACCGCCAACCCCTGATCGTTGACGACGTGAACCGTGATGATCGCTACTATCGGGACATTTCGCAAGGCTCCGACTTCACCACGACCTCGCTTCTCTGTGTGCCGATGATTGCCAAAGGGCAGGTTATTGGCGTGCTGCAAATGCTTAACAAAGACCCCGGCAAATACTTCACCATGGCTGACCAGGAGATCCTCACCACATTTGCCGCTCAATCGGCAGTAGCCATTGAGAATGCTCGGCTCTACCAAAGTCTGCGCGAAGAGCGCGATCGCATAATTGCCGTCGAAGAGGACGTTCGCCGCCGCCTGGCCCGAGACTTGCACGACGGACCGACTCAAATGCTGGCAGCCATTATAATGAGCGTGGATTTTGTGAAGCAAGCCATCGCTCATAATTCACTGGGGCAAGCATTGCAAGAGTTGGAGGAGATGTTACCGGTAGCCGAGAAAGCTTTGCGTCAGGTGCGGTCTCTGCTCTTCGATTTACGACCAGTGATCCTGGAAACGCAGGGATTGGTCCCGGCACTGCAATCTTACGCCCAGCGATTGCGCGAAACCGAGGGGCTGAATGTGGTGCTGAACGTGGGCGGGGAGTTTGATCGGCTCGCCCACAATGCCGAGGTGGCCATTTTCTCCGTGGTGCAAGAAGCTATTACCAACGCCAAAAAGCACGCCCATGCCAGCCGCATTGACATCGAAGTGACCCCCGATGATGACAACTTGGCCGTCGTCGTCCGCGACAATGGGGTGGGCTTCGATACGAAAGCAGTTACCGCTCGCTACGAGAAACGCGGCAGCCTGGGCATGCTCAATATGAAGGAACGCGCTGAGATTGTGGAGGGCACCCTATCCATATCATCTCAGCCAGGCCAGGGGACTGCCATCGTCTTGCGATTACCTCTAGCCACCAATCTGGCCTGAAAGAGCAAAAGTGTCAAATCGAAATCCATCTCCAAACTCACAACATCCCTTCTCTTACGACTCTTTTCCGTCAGGAACTCTGCGTCATAAAGACTCTGCGGTCAACGTATTTAATCCCCAATTGGAAGCAGAATTGATCCAGATTCTAGAGAACCTGGGACAGTTGGTGAGCTATCAGAATGCCACCATCCAACTGGAAGATCGGAGCTTTCTGCGTATAGTCGCTCAGAAGGGACTGGCCCCTTCAGAAAACGTGGCTTCCCCGCATCCCGTGGCTGAGGATGAACTTTATCAGGCGGTTGTCGAAACCAGGCAACCGTTGATACTGCGTGACGTACAGAGAGACCGGCACAGGCCTAGGCGTTCCGACCTGGACCACGTGGATGCCTGGATCGGTGTACCACTGCTTGCTGACGGTAAAGTTATCGGCCTCATCACCGTAGGCACCAACCAGCCAAACTCGTACGGCATACGCGACGCGCAGACCATGGCCGCCTTTGCCAGCCAGGCTGTCGCCAGTATAGAGAATGCCCGACTGTCTCAACGCCTGTCTAGATCGCAAGGGCTATATCGAACGCTCCAGGAAGTTGTCGCCTTAGTTAATTCTACTCTCGATCTCGACCAAGTCTTGAACGAGATCCTCAAGCAACTGGGGCGGATATTACCTTATGAAAGTGCCTCCATCCACCTGCTGCACGCTAATCGTCTTTCGTACGCTGCCGGCCGTGGCTTTCCAGTGGATAGCCACCCTGAAACAGAATTGAATGCGGGCGAAAACGCCATATTCCAGGAGATCGGCCAGACCAAACAATCGATGGTCATCGATGACGTGCGCGAGCATCCGGATTGGCATACCAAACCTGGCCTGGAATACATCCGGAGCTGGATCGGAGCGCCGCTGGTTGTCAAAGATCAGGTCATTGGCTATCTAACCTTAGACCACAGCCAGGTTGGCACCTACACCCAGGAAGATGTGCAAATAGTCGATACGTTAACCCGGCAGGTAGCCATCGCCATCGAGAACGCTCGACTGTATACCCAGACGCGCCGTTGGGCCGAAGAGCAGGCAGCTTTGAACACAGTGGCCACCGCCGCCAGCAGTTCGCTGAATCTGAAGAAGATGCTCGATCACGCGCTGGATGCGGTGCAAAAGCTCTTCGATGTGGATGCTGCCGAGGTGCGTCTGTTGGCCGAGAGTGGAGGTGCGCTCCACGTGGCCGCCCGGCGCAGCAGAGCCACATCCGCGGGAGTCGCATCTCCTCCCATCTCAAACAGTGATTACGCTACCCTGGCCTGGCGCGAAAATCGCCCGGTGTTCACCGCCGATACCCTTCTGGCTGAAGGCCGCACGGAGGAGCCGGGAGAGGCAGTCGCTGCTGTGCCCTTACGTAGTAAGGAGCGGCTTTTGGGCTCCCTTTCGATCATCAGCTACAGAAGCCGCCGATTTATGGCCCGAGAGATATCCTTGATGGAAGCCATTGGTTACCAATTGAGCCTGGCTATCGAGAATGCCCATCTGTACGAACAACTGAAAGAATCCGAAGCGCGTAAAACCAGTCTCTTGCACGAATTGGAAAAGAGCCTGCAGGAACTCCAGCAAGCACAAGTTAAGCTGGTTCAGTCAGAGAAATTGGCGGCTATTGGACAATTAGTCTCCGGCGTAGCTCATGAGCTGAATAACCCTCTCACTTCGATTATAGGCTATGCTCAAATACTACAGTCGACGGACCTGCCTGCCACAGCTAAGAATGACTTAAACCGTATCGTCGAGCAAGCTCAGCGCAGCGCTCGTATTGTTCAAAATCTGCTTACTTTTGGCCGCCAGCATAAACCTGAAAGACGACCAGTAAATGTGAATCAACTCATCGAAGATACTCTTGACCTGGTCAGCTATCAGTTGAAAATGGATCAGGTGGTTGTTGAGCGGCACCTGTCTGAAAACATTCCGCTCACGATGGCGGATCCTCATCAGTTACAGCAGGTATGGCTGAATCTGATCCAAAACGCCCAGCAGGCGATGCAAGATTCGCGTGGAAGCGGCGTACTTCGTATTCGAACCCTCATCAATCAAGAGGGCAACATCCGGGTTGAAATCTCTGATAACGGACCAGGTATAGCGCCCGACGTGATGGAGAAGATATTTGATCCCTTCTTCACGACCAAACCGGTTGGCAAGGGTACCGGACTGGGGTTGTCTATTTGCTATGGCATCGTCCAGGAACATCAAGGGCAGATTTGGGGAGAGAACAACGTTCAAAGGGGGGTCACCTTTGTGGTGGAATTGCCAGTCCAAGAGAGTGATACATGGGCAATTCATACCAAAGAGTTGTTGAAGCCCGAAGCCTCGAGGAGCGCCAAAATCCTGGTGGTGGACGACGAGTCGACCATCCTTGAATTGGTAGACCGACTCCTCACGCGGCAGGGCTATGAAGTGGAAACTGCCGGGGACGGCGCTGAGGCTGTGAAACGAATCCTCCAGGATGACTATGATATTATTCTGCTTGATATGCTGATGCCTCAAAAAGGGGGCATTGACACCTATCGAGAGATTGTTGAACGCCGGCCAGAGGTAGCCTCTCGGGTCATCTTCGCCACAGGGGACCTGGCCACAGAGGATACCCGAGCTTTTTTGGAAGAGACCCGCGCCGGATACATCGCCAAGCCGTTCGACCTGGCCGAACTAACCCGGGCGATCGAGGAAATGCTGGAGCGCCAGCAAAAATGACCTGCGCGCCAGCAACTGCCCGATGCTTTCCTCTTCGTTTAAGGCCGGGATGAGGATACTGGTGTGCATAGGAGTACAGACAACGTCGTAAGTCGTCAAGATGCTGATGAACAGTTAATTCCCAGAATCGAAGGCCTTTGCCATCGCCACACGGCGACGGATAGCCGGGTGACTGTAGAGCAACACCTCGACTCGCGAAGCAGAAACCACGGCCAGCCGATATGCTCATTATCTGGGAGTTCTCACGGTTCGCACGCAACCAAGATCACGCGCAATTCTACAGAGCAGAGCTGCGAGGGAACGGGTGGCAGATATTGTCAGTGAAAGACGATTATGTACCTCGTTTGTCTCCGATGTCCTGGTGGTTCTGGCTGAAGTATACCGCCCAGTGCCTGATACACTCCCTTTCGGGTCAGGGGGCGCAATTCCACACGTAACCGACATGGTATTAGCCATGAGGGCTCGTGCGCCGTTCAAGATGCTGAATCCTGGCTGAGATCTTCCAGCTTTTCTGCCAGCATCTTGAGTTGCTCGGATAATCTCTCGAATTCGTCCCGGGTGGGCACGCCGGCGGCTAACAAGGCTCGTTCCAATTCCTCGTCACTGGGCCCCGACCTCCTGGGGAGAAGAAATGGTTGCCCGATGAGCTTGTCGCGCAGTCGTTGTCCTTCCTCTTCGGCCAATTCACCCCGTTCGACCAGATCTTCCAAGCGCCGGCCGATCTCCTCGTCGATCTGGCGCAACAGGACCAAAGGAGAAGCCAGCGCGCGACTGAGGCCGGCCAGCGTGTCCCCCCCGGCCCGGACCAGCCCGGTCAATACCGAGCGGGGCACATAACCACCCTGCTTCCTCTCCTGCTCAAGGATGACCTGCGTCAGGGTCAGGCTGGTCAGGTCCTCGCCAGTCGCATGGTCAACGACCTGAACATCTTCTCCCTGGCGAATGAGAGCGGCGATGCCAGCCAGGGTGATATACTCCCTGGCCTCGGTGTCGTACAGTTTACGGTTGGGATAACGCTTGATTACGCGCATAGACTCCCGACTCGACCACGTCGGCCGAATAGGTAGCGTAGAGGAGGCAAAATCCGGGATCCGCCTCCCCAAACTTTGGGTTGAGTTACTGGCTCGTCTTCGAAAGGTCGTCGACTTTCTTGGACAGCACGTTGATTTGAGCGCTCAGGTCGTCGATGTCGGACTTGGTGGGGATCTTCAGGCGATCCACCAGTTCCGCCATGCGCTTGTCCAGCTCCTCTTCGGCCTTTTTGGCATCTTTCTTGCGCCTTTGCATCACATCGCGCAGCATTTCTCTGGCATCTTTCTCAGCTATCTCGCCGCGTTCGACGAGCTTACCGACAAAATCCTCGATCTCTTCCTGAGCCAGCACGACGCCGCCGATGCTAGCCAACAACACCTTGTGGACTGCGTTGAAGAACGGTTTTACCTCGCTCTCCGTCTCCTCCTGGACTTCCTCCTCCTTGGCTTCGGCAACCACGATTCACTCTCCTATGCATTGGATTTGATTAGGATCCCGATAGAGTCCTTACGCTCTGTGACGCACTGCGTCATAAACCCATTATGACACACTGCGTCATGACTGTCAAGTTTTCTAATCGGGCAAGAACCAGCTCAGTATGGTGCTGACGATGCTGATCAGGATGGCGCCGACGAAGGCAGTCAAGAAATTCTGGAAAATACCACCGCCCAGGCTCAGCGAGTCGCTTAACCACGTGGTTAACATCAGCATCAGGGTGTTGATGACCAGGGAAAACAGCCCCAGCGTCACGATACTGATCGGCAGCGTCAACAGCTTGACGATAGGCCGGATCAAAGCATTCACCAGCCCGAAAATAATGGCCACCACCAACAGGTTAACCACGCTGCCGCTGAAGGTAAAGCCCGACAGCAGAAGCGTCGCCACCCAGATGGCAACGGCATTGATGACGATGCGTAGAATGAGTTTCACCTCTTAAGACTCCTTTCTCATATCTAGAATTGACCAGGCGCGCCGAATGAACGCCACCTGGGTATAGCCGACCTGCCCCAACAGGCAGTTGTGCATCATTTCCCCTGGGCAGCCCGCTCGAAGCTGGCCAACTTGCCCCCCTCCAGGTAGCGCTGGGAGTCCAGGAATCCGTGGAGTTGGATCAACTTGGCTACCAGTCCGGTCCAGCCGGTCTGGTGGCTGGCGCCCAACCCGGCCCCGTTGTCCCCGTGGAAGTACTCGTAGAACAGCAAGTGGTCGCGCCAGTGGGGGTCGGTCTGGAATTTTTCCGTGCCACCATAAACCGGCCGCCGGTCCTGCTCATCCCGTAGAAAGACTCGGGTCAGCCGCCGGCTTAGCTCTTCACTCACCTCGTACAGATTCATCCAGCGCCCGGAGCCGGTGGGGCACTCCACCTTAAAGCTGTCACCATAGTAGAGATAGTACTGCAGGAGGGCGCGATAGAGCAGCGCATTGACCGGGAACCAGATTGGCCCGCGCCAGTTGGAGTTACCCCCGAACATGCCGGTGTTCGATTCGGCCGGCAGGTAGTCCACCCGGTACTCCTGGCCGTGCACATAGAAGCTGAATGGGTGGTCATGGTGAAACTTGGAGAGCGAGCGAATGCCATACGGGCTGAAGAATTCGTTTTCGTCGAGCATACGGGCCAGAATGCGCCGCAGCCGGTCCTGGTTGACCAGGGCAAAGATACCGCGATCGCCCACGCCCCGGTGTTTAACGCCGGTGGGATGAATGGTTTCCAGCAGCTCAGGCATACGCCGCACTCGCTCGGCCACATAGGCGTCCAGGCGCGGCACCCGCTCGCGCTGCCACGGCTCGACGGCGGTGGTGGCGCACAGCGGCAGCAGGCCAACCATCGAGCGAACCTTGAGCCGGGTGGCGGTGCCATCGGGCAGGCGCAACACATCGTAATAGAAGCCGTCCTCCTCGTCCCACATCCCATCCGGCCCCATGTGGTTCATGGCCCTGGCAATCATCAAAAAGTGGTCGGCAAACTTGGCGCTGAGGTCTTCGTAAGTGGGGTCAACCGCGGCCAGTTCGACCCCGATTTCGAGCATATTCTGGCAGAAGAGGGCCATCCAGGCCGTGCCATCGGCCTGCTCCAGGTGGCCCCCGGTGGGCAGCGGGGCGCTGCGGTCAAAGACGCCGATATTATCCAATCCCAGAAAGCCGCCTTCAAAGACGTTTTTGCCAAAGCGGTCCTTGCGGTTGACCCACCAGGTAAAGTTAATCATCAACTTGCCGAAGGCCCGCTTCAGGAACGCGATGTCGCCCTGGCCCGTCAGGACCTGTTCCGTGCGGTAGAGGAAGATGCTCGCCCAGGCATGCACGGGGGGGTTGACGTCGCTGAAATTCCATTCGTAGGCCGGAATCTGGCCGCTGGGATGGAGATAGATCTCCCGCAGCATCAAATCCAACTGCTGCCTGGCAAAGTCCGGGTCCACCGCCGACAGGGCAATGGTGTGAAAGGCCAGGTCCCAGGCGGCGTACCAGGGGTACTCCCACTTGTCAGGCATGGAGATGACGTGGTCGTTGACCATATGGAACCATTCCCGGTTCCTGACCTGCTTGGGCTGAAAAGCCCATGGGTCCACCCCGTGTTCGTCCAGCCACTTGTCCGCGTCAAAGTAATAGTACTGCTTGGTCCAGAGCATGCCGGCCAGGGCCTGGCGCATCAGGCTGGCCTCGTCCGGCGAGACGGAGGGCGGAGTCACGGATTGGTAGAACTCGTCGGCCTCCTGCCGGCGGGCCTGCAAGAGCGCCTCGAACGCCTCGAACGGATCGCCCAGCTCTGCGGGGGCCGTCCGGGCCAGGCGTAGACGTACCACCTCCGTCTCGCCGCCGCCAATGGTCAGTTGGTAGTGAGCCGCAGCCTTGGTTCCGACACCCGCGGGATTGACGGCGTCGGTGTGCCCCTGGACGACAAAGTCGTTGATGCCATCCTTGACAAACGGGCTGGCGTTTTGCCCGCCGAAGAGCCGGGCGTGGTTGGTTTCGTTTTCGGTGAACAGGAGCGAGGTATTGCCCTCGCAATAGAGGTAGGTGTCGGCCAAGGACTCCCCGAGCAGCGGATCGGCGTGATGGGCCCGAATCACGTTGCCCCCCGCTCCCGCCACCGCCTCCAGCACTGGCTTCGAACCGCCGTCCGCCCAGGACCAGGTGTTGCGGAACCACAGCGTGGGCAGCACGTGCAGCGTAGCCGGGTCAGGTCCCCGGTTGGCCGCGCTAATCTGGATCAAAATATCTTCCGGGTCGGCCTTGGCGTATTCCACAAACACATCAAAGTAGCGGTCCTCGTCAAAGACACCCGTGTCGAGAAGCTCGTACTCCATCTGCTCCCGGGAGCGCCGCCGGTTGGTCTGCACCAGATCTGCGTAGGGGTAGGCCGCCTGCGGGTACTTGTAGAGGTACTTCATGTAGGAGTGGGTCGGCGTGCTGTCCAGGTAGAAGTAGTACTCCTTGACATCCTCGCCGTGGTTGCCCTCGCTGTTGTTCAGGCCGAAGAGTCGTTCCTTGAGGATGGGGTCCTGGCCGTTCCACAAGGCGAGGGCAAAGCAGAGCCGCTGCTTTTCGTCGCTGAGACCGGCCAAACCGTCTTCCCCCCAGTGGTAGGCGCGTGAGCGGGCCTGCTCGTGGCTGAAGTAA
>JAHELX010000830.1 GCA_024643945.1 Anaerolineales bacterium | reverse complement strand
TCTCGGCCTCAACTGGCTGGCCAAAGGTGATTTGGAAAAAGCCTTCGCCACGTACGAAAACGGTGTCAAGGTAGATGTTGGATTGCTTGACCTGGGATCGGCAATGAAGGATATCCAGGAACTGGTAGCTGAGAAGACTGATTTAATGCAGGCATATTACGTTCTAGGTTATCTCTACGAGGTTAACGGAGAACAGGTAAAAGCAATCAATGAATTCCAGAAGTTCTTACAGGAAAGTTCTGACCAAGTCTGGACAGAGAAAGCGGAGCTACGAGTATGGGAGCTCCAAAGGCAAAGAAGAATAAGGACGCAGGTGCCAGTGGGTGGTATAGGCTTAGGTGTCTTTGTTTTAACTGGTGCAGTGATTGTTCTCCGTAGGCGCAAAAAAGGGAAAATCGTAGATAGCGACGCTGATATGGCTACGGTGGCTCAAGAAGACACAGTATCGGAAGAAGTCCAGTCTAACGATCAGCTATGACCTTCAACCTCGGCGACACCGTCCAACTCAATACCAACCAAACCGCCCGCGTCGTCGGCCTGACCGAGCTCTTCGGCCAGCGCTACGCCGACGTCTTCATCGAGCCCGACGGCCCGGTACGGCGCGTGCCCCTGGCCGAATTGCGTCCCCTGGCTGATCCCCTGGCTGCACTGGGGGGTAGCTTGCACCCCGGTTCGCGGGGTGGTCAGACCATACCCGCGCCGCTCTTCCTGGCCCGGCTGGCGGCGCACCAGTTGGCGGCCATGCTCACCCAGGGGGGCGTCCTGTTGGCAGCCAACTTCCGGGTGACGCCGCTTCCCCACCAGGTGCTGGCCGTGGACTTCGTCCTGGGCCAGTTTCGCCCCCGGGCCATGATCGCCGACGAGGTGGGCCTGGGCAAGACCATTGAAGCGGCCATGGTCTACGAGGAGCTGAAACTGCGTCACCAGGCGCGGCGCGTCCTGGTGGTAGTGCCCGCCGGCCTCACCCGCCAGTGGCAGGATGAGTTGGTCCAGAAGTTCGGCGAAGGGTTCGTGGTCTATGACCGGGCGCTGGTCTCCGCCCTGCGCGAGATCCATGGCCAGGAGACCAACCTGTGGACGCTACACGACCAGGTGATCACCAGCCTGGATTTCGTCAAGCCTCAGCGCGCCCGCCCTGACCTGTCCCAGCGCGAGCGAGCGCGACGCGAAGCGCACAACCAGCGTATCTTCCAGGACATCGTCGAAGCTGGCTGGGACATGGCCATCTTCGACGAAGCCCACAAGCTGAGCAAACACGCCGACGGGAGCGAGACCGCGCGCTACCGGGTGGGCGAGGCGCTGGCGCAGGCGGTGCCGGTTTTCCTGCTGCTCACTGCCACCCCCCACCAGGGAGACGCCGCCCGTTTCCTGCACTTGCTCAACCTGGTGGACCCCTACGCCTTTAACCAGGTGACTGACCTGCACCCCGACCGGGTGGGCGCCGTTGTCTGGCGCACCCGCAAGCGGGCGGCCGTGGACGGCCAGGGCCGGCGCCTCTTCAAGCAGCGCCTTACCGACGTCTACCCCGTGGACCGCTCCGGACCGGAGCACGCGCTGGAGCGGGAGCTATGCGACGCGGTGACCGGCTACGTGCGGGATAATTACAATCGGGCTATGGGCCGGGGCGACCGCGCCTTCGGCTTCTTGATGATGCTCTTCCAGCGCCTGGTCACCAGCAGTACCCAGGCCATCTATGAGGCCTTACGCAAGCGCCTGGAGAAATTGCGGGCCTTGCAGGCAGTTTTGGAACAGGTCAACCATAGTGGCCGCGCGACCGAGTTCGACGAGGAGGCAGCCACCGACGATGACGCCCAGGACGTACTGGACGAACTGCTGGATGTGCCAGGGGTGGTAGACGGGGCTGGCCTTGTCCAGGAAATTGCCATCATCGAGCGCCTGTTGGATCTGGCCCGGCGCGCGCGGACCGGGCACGATGCCAAGATGGCCGCCCTATTAGACATCATTGACGAGGTATGCCGCCGTGAGGGGGACCCCAAGACCAAGTTCCTCATCTTCACCGAGTTTGTGGCCACCCAGGCGGCTATCCGCCAGACGCTAGAGGGCATGGGCTACCAAGTGGCGGTCATCAACGGCCGGCAGAAGCTGGACGAGCGGGTTGCCGCCCGCCAGGCCTTCGCGGGTGAGGCCCAGTTTCTGGTCTCCACCGACGCCGGCGGCGAGGGTATCAACCTCCAGTTCTGCCACGTGATGGTCAACTACGACCTGCCCTGGAACCCTATGAAGCTGGAGCAGCGCATCGGTCGCCTGGACCGCATCGGCCAGGCCCACGACGTGCTGGTGCTCAACCTGCTCATCCAGGATAGCGTCGAGCGCCGGGTGCGCCAGGTACTGGAAGCCAAGCTGGAGCTCATCCGGCAGCAGTACGGCGAGGACAAGCTGGCCGACATCCTCTCCACGCTGCAGGACGAATTCAACTTCGATCGCCTCTACATGGACGCCCTGCTCCAACGCCAGGCCGAGGCCGCCCAACTGGAGCGGGTCGCCCAGCAGATCTACGAGCGCGCCCTGGAGGTGTTGGAGCAGGATGAATTGCTCCTGCCCCAGGTCCAGGCCAGGATGGAAGACTACCGGGAGCGGCTGGTGGAAGTATCGCAGGAGCGGGTCAAAGCCATGTTGTTTGGCTACCTGGCCGCCTATGGCGAGGCCCTGCACGAGTACAGCCGCCGTCCGGGCGTGTATTACTTCGACCTGCCAGACAGCTCCCCTCTCCCGCTCGCGGGAGACCTCCCGGCGGGGATAGGAGGTCCAGGCGTGAGGGCTAACTCCCCTCTCCCGGCATCGGGAGGGGGCTGGGGGTGAGGGCCAAAACTCGCTATTCGGAGGTGGTTTTCGACCGGGAACGGGCGGTGGCCGACGACGGCCTGACCTACTTGCACCTCAATCACCCTGTCATCCAGCGGGTGCTAGGGGCACTGGGGAGTGATCAGCACC
>JAHELX010000829.1 GCA_024643945.1 Anaerolineales bacterium | reverse complement strand
ATCAACACGGCCAGCCGGAAGAGTCCATGCGCATCGGCCCGCACGTATTGCGCCGCCATCGGCGACGACCACACGTCGCGCCACCAGCGCCGCGTCATGGGATGCCATTCACGATCCGGTAATGACGGTGCTCGCTTCCTCGGTGAAGACTCCGCCGAGAGCACGGCCCGCCCCGGTGCCTTGTTCCGTCGCTGCCTGGTGGCCGGATTTTTCGGTGTTGGTCCTGGCATCCCCTATCCCGTACAGGAAAAAACATGACGGCCCCCGCGGTCTTCCCCCAAGTAGGCCATAGAGATCTTAACCCCCCTACCCCTAGAATGGGCTGAGTACAAGGAGTTTACCTGCCACATCGCAGTCGATGTATACTTTCCCATCGCTCTGCTTGAAGATGCCAGTGAGTTGATAGATCCACGTCTTCCCATTAGCTACGGGCACTGTCTCATCTGGCACAGTGATCCCTTTGTCCGCGTACTTCGTTTCTCCTGGCACCTTCAGAGTGAATACCGCAGCCCCGCCTGTATCGTTCTTCAAAATGAGAACATCATTGGCGTCAAATGTGACGGTGATGCCATTCCCAGAGCCAGCGCTCAACGTTGTGAAACCCGTGCTATCGGTCAGGTTATAGCCGGTTTTGGTTAAATCAGTCGCAGTGATCGCAGTTCTGGCCATTACTCTCCTCGAGCTGTTTTCTTGCTATGGCAGCTATGACAAAGCGCTTGCAAGTTTTCCCATTGATCAGTTCCGCCATCTCTACGGGGTATGATGTGATCGACGTCGGTAGCTGGCTGCCCACACCCTGGCTCTTCACAAATCGGACTGGCCCGGAGGTACATCTTTCGCAATCGCTGCCAGCGTCGGTCATATCCACGAGTTGCTGCCGATGGCCGGGTGTCTGTCGCCCGCTTGCTGTGCACCTGGCAATCAAGGTTAGGGCAGCCAGGATGCGAGCACACTCGCTTAGCTCGGGGCATTCACCATCGCCACCTCAGAGGTCGTCAGAGCGTCGGCAACCTCGGCCGCGACTTCGTGCACCTGGCGCAGCCCCACAGCAGTGGGTGTACAATTCACGGTCACCTCACCGCGAACTAACGCCTCCCCCAGGCGAGCCTCCCAGTAGCTGGCCAAGCGGCCATTCTTCAGGAGAAACAGATAATCGAATAACGCATTAACGGCCGCTTGCTTGCGATGGGCTAAAGCTTGAGCAATTTCTCGATTGGCCATTACCTCTGCACCCCCAAATAAGCTGCCAGGGCAGACCCAATGAGACTGATCGCTCCCAGGATACCTGTCGAGATCCGCTGGCGCTCCTCTGCCTGAATAGCTTTCTTTTCCACAACGCGCAACCGCGCCTCGTGGTCATCACTGGACATTCGCACCACCCCTTCGAGCGACTGGATGTCTTCACGCAAATATTTGATTTCTGTGTAGACCGCCTTTAGCGATCCATCAAATTCGCTATCCGCCATCCTCGTTTGAACTCTTTCTTAGGGGTGAAGGAACCCAAGCGTGAAATAGCGTACCAATCCCACTGGCCGCTATCCCGTTCCAAAGCGCTGGCCACCAGGTATTTGGGATATCGTTCCACGCACCCCACAAACCTGATGCCACTGCCAATGCCGTCGCAGTGAAGGTGCCCACCAGGCAAAGCCCGAAATAAACCGCGACCTTGTATTTGGCTTCGAGGCCCTGGAACTTGGTCCAGTATTCTGAGAGTACCGAAATCGCCAAACCAGCCAGTACCGCAGCGCCTGGGCCGACAACCCAGCGCAATGCTTGCTCGAATGTCGGCTGGCCAGGCGCCTGGGCCATCACAACCTGGCTAAGAGACAACCAGAACAAGAGAACAAATGCCACGATTGCCCAAAGACGAGTCTTCACATTGACCTCCTGGAACCTGATATACTTATTTCAATGGCCTCACATAGAGGCTCACCACGTCCGTTTTCTTGGCCCCGGCAATGAGCTGCTCCTGTTGATCGCCCGATATATCGCCCATTTTCACCAGGGCTTCCAGCAACTTATTGCTAACCGATTCCTTGACCTCAATGATCTTGTCGGCCACTGCACCGAGCACATCGCGTGCTAAATCGGGAGCAATCGAGATTCTCTCCGAGGTGGAAATGAAAACGCGGCCCTTGCCCTCAACGGGAATTTCGTCCATTTCCAGGGTCATCATAGCCGCTTTGAGATCTTTCTCGAGTCGCTTGTATCGCTCGGCCATTGGCTGTAGGCTAATCAGCTCCTCAGCCATTTGCCTGGTTTGTGCTTTTGTCACTTTCGTCATAATTCAGTCCTTTAGAGCCGGTCCACAGCAGCCCGCTTTCGTGACATCGACATATGGTCGTAGATCCGCGTTGTTTCGAGTGATGCATGTCCTAGCAAATTGCCTACGTCCCCCAGCTCAACTCCAGCTTCCCGAAGCAAGGTCGCATATGTATGTCTGAGAGTGTGAGGGTGAAGGTCTTTCCTCAAACCGGCTTTTTGGCCTATCTCCTTTACCAGCGTCCGTAATCGCCGGTTGCTGATCCTGTGTCCACGGACACTGAGAAAAACGGCTCCAGATTGACGGTCTCCCAGGTATGCAGCCATCGCTGAACTGGCCTCTGAATGAAGTGGGACGATCCTCTGCTTGTCGCGCTTTGCGTAGCGGATGAAAATCGTGTCTGCCTCAAAATCGACGTCGGCGACGTCGAGCATTCGCAGCTCATTGCACCGAAGCCCGCCGAAAAGGAAGGTCGTCAGAATAGCGCGATCGCGAGTCGACATTTCCAGACCCAGGAGCTGCTCGCGTTCGGCTTTGGTCAACCAAATCGGTATTCGTCTCACTCATTGCCGGTCCTTTGGCCGAAAATGCACATTTCCGGCCATGTATTCTAAATTGCCCGCCTGGCTAACCACACAAGCCGGAGAGCCCCCTTCCGCCCTTTTTACGACCCAACTATCGCGTTCCCTCGTCG
>JAHELX010000149.1 GCA_024643945.1 Anaerolineales bacterium | reverse complement strand
TGGCTCTCATTCCCAACTCAGAGATGGTGGCCGGCCTGGTTGACTTCGATGCGCAGGGTCGCATCAAAGTCGACTCGCGCAATCGCACCAGCGTTCCCGGCATTTTCGCCGCTGGTGACGTGACCGACACTTATGCCGAACAGGTCTTAGTGGCGGTAGGAGAAGGCGCTAAAGCTGCCCTGAGTGCTTATGAGTATCTATTGCCGACGCTTTAGTGCTCACCCGGTGGAAGATTAGGAAGAGCAAGAAGGTTGGAAGATTGGTAAATTGGTAGATTGGTAAATTGGTGAACTGGGAAATCGGAAGATTGGGAAGACTACCACCTTATTCCCAATTTACCAATCTACCAATCTACCAATTTACCAATCTTCCAACCTCCCAATACTGGTTATTTATACTGAGGAGGCAAGTGATGCCATTATTTTCACCGAGACGTTATCAACCCCCCTTCTATCCTGCCCAGCGGGAAGAGTCGTTGCCGATACGGGTCTTCACCGCTTTTGAGCGGACCTCCAAAGGCTGGCTCTTTGGCTGCCGGATGTGTGGCAACTGTATTTTGCAAGAGACGGCCTTCGCCTGTCCAATGACTTGCCCCAAGGGGCTGCGCAACGGCCTGTGCGGCGGAGCCACGCCTGACCACTGCGAAGTAGATCCGTCACGTCCCTGCACCTGGTACGTGATCTACAATCGGGCCGAGCGAATGGGGCGGTTGGACAAACTGCTGGAGATCAACGCCCCAATTGATGGATCGCGGTCCGGTCACGAGACGTGGCTGGATATGATCAAGTTCTGGCGTAAGCGGAAGCAAGGACCGTACCCCCTGGACTTTTTCTTCAACCGCAAGAAGTTCAATGTGGAGTGGGATCGCTTTTTCTACGAACTCCGCCAGCCGGAGTGGTGGCAGGGAGACGCTCTTTACCACCCGCCGGCCTATGAGGAGCCGGCCTCCCTGCTAGAAGCAAATTTACGTACAGGGGTCTTTGTCACCACGGGCGAGATTGCGCCACCGCTGGGAGCCTCGGGCGACATCATTCTCAAGAAAGTGGGTTGGCTCAAGGGATACATCACCGCTGCTAACTTTACCGATAACGCCTCGGCCTCGGCGCGCATGAGCAGTGTGGCTTCCAGCAAGATTTGCCTGGATGCGGGGCTGGAACCGGTGATGCAGCTCCAGGCTCGGGACCGAAGCCGGGTAGTCATCGAATCGGACGCGATGGGTGCGGCAGGTTTGGGCATCCGTAACATTCTATGTCTGAGCGGTGACCATCATCGGTTTGGGCCGCAGCCGATGTCCAAGCCGGATCAGTTCGATATGGATGCAGTGCAGGTGCTGTGGATGCTGCGCCGGATGCGCGACGAGGGGATTTACCTGGACGGGCGCCAGATCAAACAGCGACCGCGCTTCTTCCTGGGAGCGGCAGCTTCGCCCTTTGGCGCGCCGCCTACATACGAGGCCATCCGGGCTGAAAAGAAGATCAACGCTGGTGCCCAGTTCATCCAGACCCAGCCCGTCTTCGATTACGATCGCTTCACGGATTGGCTGGAAGCGCTGGACAAGCGGAACCTGCTGGACAAGGTGTACATCCTGGCCGGCATCATCCCGCTCAAGAGTGCGGGGGCAGCCCACTTTATGGCCGAAGACGTGCCGGGGGTGGTAGTGCCGCCTGAGATCGTCAAGCGGATGGATGAAGCGGGCGATAAGGATGGCCAGCAGGAAGAAGGGGTGGCGATTGCACTGGAGATGATTGAGAGGCTGAAGAACACGCCGGGCATCAACGGGATGCATGTGATGGCGGTGCACTGGGAGGCGATTGTGCCCAGGCTGGTAGAAGAGTCTAGGTTACCCCGTCCAGTCATCCAGAGTCTGCCCGAGGTTGAGAGGCCCGTGCCGACGGAAAAGAGGCCGTCGACCGCGGCGCAGCCCGTCAGTTCTTAGAAATGACGCGCATCATAATTTTTGGCGATCTTCACGCCAACTGGGAGGCTTTACTTGCTCTGCAACAGGCAGAGCGCCACCCGGATGCGGTGCTCTGCCTGGGTGATACGGTAGGCTATGGCCCGGATCCCAAGCTTTGCCTTGACTCGATCCGGGCCAACGCAAGTCACATAATTGGTGGCTGGCACGATATAGCTGTAGGCACAAGCCGCATCCACAGCAAAGATGATCTGTTGGAAGCTACCTGGGCGCATACGCGCTCGGTGTTGCCCGTCGAAGACCGAGACTATCTGGCAACTTTGCCCTCAGAACTTACCGTCGAGGTCGCTGGCATACGCTTTCACCTCACCCGTCTCTCGCCCGACAACGTGGAGGCCGAAACCCGCATGCTCATCACCATGCCTCAGGCACGGCTGCGGGAACTTTTTGGCAAGGGTGAAGCCGATGTCATACTCTTGGGGGGGACGCACGTGCCTGCGATGCGTCAGATTGACAACCGGCTCATTGTTTGTCCCGGCAGCCTGGGATTGCCTCGCTACGGCGTGTCTGATCCGACCTATGCTGCCTGGCAGGATGGTCGCCTGCAAGTCCATCACCTGCACTATCATCCCCAGGACACCATCCAGAAGCTGTCTCTCTTGCCCCTAGACCCAGAACACGTGTTGCATCTGCAATCGGTTTTGCGAACGGGCGGATTGGAATAAGGATAGAATAGTAAGGGGGGGACGTTGGGGGCTGATCGTGGGCCTCTGCGCTTCATCGTCCTGGCCGCTACTGGCGAGGACGTTCGCACTTGTACTGCCTGTGAATGCTGCTACGTTGACGAAGCCTTAGAGGCCAGACTGGACTTGTCGCTGCCAGAGGTTTTGGCGGCCATCCGCGAAAACGACGACGCGGCGTTGACCAACCAGACTATCTGGGTACTGGCTGAAGCCTGTCCGGGGGATGTGCGCTGCGTCAACGATCTGGATGTGGTGGCTATAGCCCAGGCACTATGCCGCGAGGCACAGTTGCGCGACCTGGCAGGCAGACGTGAAGCGTGGAGCGTGGAGCGTGAAGCGTAAAACGTCAAACGTAAAACGTGATGAAGCTCCCTCTAAAGAGACACTGCCCTCACGTTTTACGCATCACGTTTTACGCTTTACGTTTCACGTTTTACGCTGCCCTCTGTATAGGTTCAAGTGGAGAATTGGATGCGTATTTTAGCGATTATATCAGGTGAATATGGACAACGGCACGTGACGAACGTCCGCAGCCATGGTCCCTCAGATTGGACGCTGGAAGTGTGGCAAGCGCCGGCTGTGTTACCGCCGATGATAGATTACCCAGAGGACTACGTACCTGATACGCTTCCGCCTGCCGACTTAATCCTTTCCTTTGGCGAGCACCGGGGCATTGCGGAATTGCTTCCCGATGTGGCACGAGTGACCGGTGCCCAGGCTGTGATTGCGGCGGTGGATAACGAAGCCTGGTTGCCGCGGGGGTTAGCTCGCCAGTTAAGGGGCTGGCTTCAGGATATGGGCGTGGCTTGTGTGACGCCCAAGCCTTTATGTTCGCTGACCGAAACGCATTACAGCATCGGCCGCGGCCATCATCAGCGGATTGAATATGACGATCCTTTCATTGCCGAATTCGCCCATTACTTTGGCCAACCAGAACTGCGCATCAGCGTCGATCCCCAAACGCGGCGCATCACGTCCGTCGAGGTGGTGCGTGATGCCGTCTGCGGCTGCGCACGTTACGTGGCTCAGGGTTTGGTGGGGGTCTCGGTAGACGATGCTGAACAGGAGGCGGGGTTGCTGCATCATCATTACCCATGCCTGGCCAGTATGGGCATAGACGCCAATTACGGCGATACCTTGATGCACATCTCTGGTAACTTGTTGAAGGATAACGTCGGCGCGCAGGTCAAGCCGTTCAAGCGGGTACAATATTTCGTGCCGGGAACACGGAGTGAATAGGAGGATTTATGCCAAAAGTAGCAATCACCGGCAAGGGCGGGGTAGGCAAAACCACTCTGGCCGCCTTGCTGGCTCACATTTACGTCGAAGCCGGGAACTCGGTCATCGCCATTGACGCGGACCCAGCCGCCAGCCTGGCCTATGCCTTGGGAATGCCTGAAGAATTGACGGCCCAAGTGAAGCCTATCGCCGAGATGGAGGAGTTAATCTACGAGCGAACTGGGGCCAAACCCGGTACCACGGGCGGTTTCTTCAAGCTAAATCCCCGCGTGGATGACATCCCTGATCGGTTCAGTGTACTCCATCGCGGTATTCGACTGTTGCAATTGGGCACTATCAGCACCGGGGGAAGTGGGTGCATCTGCCCCGAAAGTGCTGTGCTCAAAGCATTGGTGACTCACGTCATCCTTTATCGAGATGAAGTGATGATTCTGGACATGGAAGCCGGCGTCGAGCACCTGGGTCGCGCCACGGCTGGTGCTGTTGACGCCTTTCTTATCGTGGTCGAGCCAGGGCGGCGCAGCCTGGGCACGGCCCAGACCATCCAACATCTGGCCGCCGACATCGGCGTGACCCGCTGCTATGTGGTCGGCAACAAGGTGCGCGACCAGGCCGACCGTGACTATATTCGGAGTAATCTCCCCGACTTGCCGGTCATCGGCTTTTTATCGGCACATCCCCGCGCTGTAGAAGCTGATATGCGTGGCGAAGCCATTTTCGACGCGGTACCCGAATTGGTGGAAGAAGCACGTCAAATCGCCGCCGCTTTTGATCAGGCAATAGTCACTTGATGGCCGCATCGGACAATTCACCCTCACCCGCCAGGATGGGTGTGTTCATTTTTGGGGGCGACGAAGCCTCCCGCAGGTTTTGACTGAACCAGTCGCGATTTTTAGCAGCACCCTGCGGGAGGGTTCGCCACGAAATCCGACCACGCCCGCCAGGATTGTCACAGGGGCAAATCGCTGATATAATCGAGCTCAATGAAGCTATCCGTCATCATCCCCTGCTACAACGAATCGGAGACCATCGCTGAGATACTAACACGCGTAAAAGCGGTTGATCTGGGTGCGATGGAGAAAGAAATCATCGTCGTAGACGACTATTCCACAGATGGCACACGGGAGCTGTTGCGCCAGCTAGCGACCGACGAGAACGTACGCGTGTTATGCCATGAACAAAACCGAGGCAAAGGGGCCGCCATGCGCAGCGGTATTCAGGCGGCTGGCGGTGATATCATTCTGGTCCAAGATGCCGACTTGGAGTATGACCCTGCCGACTACCCCGCATTACTCGCCCCTTTCAGCGACGGCGCAGAAGTGGTCTACGGTTCGCGCCTGCGACACCGCAACAAAATCGCTGGGGTTCATTTCTTACTGGGTGGATTGACGCTCAGCCTCGTCACCAACTTGCTTTACGGCACGCGCATCACGGACGAACCGACTGGCTACAAGGTCTTCAAGACCGACGTCATCCGATCATTGAACCTGGTGTACGATGGGTTTGAGTTTTGCCCCGAGGTTACAGCTAAACTCTGCCGCCGGGGGCATCACATCTACGAGGTACCTATCAGCTACCAGCCACGCTCAGTGGCCGAAGGCAAAAAGATTAGCTGGAAGGATTTTCTTATCCACGTCTACGTGCTCTTTAAATATCGCTTCTCCCCAGAAGAGTAATGGACCGATTGCGACATTATCGCCATCACCTGTGCGCGCTGCTAAGCTATCTCATCTTGACCCTGGCCATGACCTATCCTCTAGTCCGTGTCCTGGGTCAGGCCATACCGGGCGACAGCTTCGACGGATGGCAAAACGTCTGGAACCTGTGGTGGATCAAGCGGTCGCTGCTGGTACTGCGCACCTCGCCCTACTTCACGCATGAAGTCTACTACCCAACCGGTGCCCCTCTTTACTTTCAGACACTTAACATCTTCAACGGTCTCACTTTTTTGCCCTTTTCGTTGGCAACCAATCTGTTTGTGTCGTACAACGTGATTGTGTTGTTTAGCTTTGTCATGGGTGGCTATGGAGCCTATCTGTTAGCCCATTACGTACTGCGCGGACATACCTCGGCGACCTGGCGTCCCTGGGCGGCGTTCATGGCTGGGGTTGTCTACACCTTTTCGCCTTATCATTTCGCGCATCTACTGGGCCATATGCAACTTATATCCCTGGAATGGCTCCCGTTTTACGTCCTCTCCCTGCTCCAGTCTTTGGACCGGCTGGCGAATCCTCCGTCGTCCTCGTCTCACAACCTGTCATCCCCTGCCCTTAGCCTGCGCTCCTACATCTCGCTCGCATGGAAGCCAGCCTTATTCCTTTTGCTAACCGCGCTGTGCGATTGGTACTATGCCTTCTATCTGGTCTGCTTCACGGGTTTAGCCGTATTGTGGACGATGTGGAAACGACGGGCGTTTTGGCCTCCCCTGGTGACGGCTGGGCTCATTGGTGTTTTGTTTGCCCTTCCTCTGTCTCCACTGTTTCTCACCATCGTCTCTGAGACGTTAACCGCTGATTACATGTTGCCGCCACCTGGCAGCAATATAGAACTCTCCGCTGACCTCCTGGCCTTTGTTTCTCCCAATGAGTTTCATCCCTTATGGGGTGAAGTGGCTCGTGCCTGGGGGGCACGCTTCTCAGCCAGTCCTTCGGAACATATCGTCTTTGCCGGCTACAGTGTGCTCTTGTTGAGCGCGCTGGCGGTCGCCTGTTGCTGGCGACAGGTTCGCTTCTGGGCGATAAATGCCCTGGTCTTCTTGTTACTGTCCCTTGGCCCGGTTCTGCACGTTGGCGGACAGACTACTTTTGGGGGACTGAAGAATATCCCTATGCCTTACGGATTGCTTAACCAAGTGGTGCCCTTGTTGTTCCTGGCCCGTTCCATCAGCCGGTTCGACGTGATGGTTATGCTCTTCCTGGGCATCCTGGCAGCCTACGGCCTCAGCCGATTGCTGCAGTTTCTGAGCGAAGGCCGGGCCGGGAAGGTGATGGCGGTAGGTGTCGCCATGGCCTCGGTGGGATTGGTATGTTTCGAGTTTTTGCCTGCGCCGTATCCAATCTCATGGCCCGAAATTCATCCTTTTTATTATCAACTTGCTCAAGATCCAGACGATTATGCTGTGCTAGACTTACCCATGGACTGGGATCGCCCGGCCAATATGCTGTACCAGACAGTCCATCGCAAGCCATTAATCTCGGCCTACACGCCCGATTACAAATCGCGTCCCAATCCGCTGGCCATTACTGAGAGGACACCCGTCCTGCAACACTTTCGCTATCTGGGGCCAGACATTATTGCCCAGGATCCGGCTGTGGTTGCGCCGACGATCCTGGCCGATCTGGACGTGCGCTACGTCCTGGTTCACAAAAGCGACCTGCCACCGGGCGATTACCGCGAGAAGACTCTGGCGCTGGTTGAATCCGTATTCGGTCAGTGGTCCATTGTCTATGAGGATGACCGGCTTCGTGTCTACGAAGCGCGGCCGCCGGAAGAGAGAGTCCCCTATATTGTCCTGGGCAATGGGTGGGGGCCACGCCAGCTACGCGAGGGAAAGCCGCTACGAACGTTTACGGGGCAGGCGACGTTTAGCATCATTGCTCCCCCGAAGTCACAGCAGGCCATCGTCTTGGAAGTTCAGAGCCCCGCTGGGCTGCAACAGTTGGAACTAAGGTTGAACGGGCGAAAGGTTGGAGAGTTTGCCCTCGATTCTCAAGCCCAACGTCTGACCACAAGGCCATTAATCCTGCTCACAGGGGCGAACAGCGTGGAACTGCGGGCGGAACATGAGATCCTCGTCTACGCGATCGGGCTGCAGAAGGCGAATCTCAGACCAGACACTTGAATATCACAGGGACGCTAAGCCGGAGGTTGCCGGCAGTCGTTGGGCTAAATTAGCTATTGTGTCACATATGGGAGGCAGGTTATAATATAGCTGTCCGGGCCCAACTTTATAATCAAGTCAATTTAACAGGAGAGAAACACGCATGAAACAGCTACGAATTATCCTGCCGGTTTTGCTCATCCTGGCCCTGGCTACTCTAGCCTGCGGTCTCAATCTGGGCAAAACAGGACCTGCCAGCAGTGGCGAAGAGCCGGCGGCCCAGGAGACTGAAGCATCCAGCACTGAAGGGCAGCCTTCGCCTGCCGAACCCGCCCAGGAGCAGGCACAGCCATCAGAGGCCGAATCTGCCGCAGCCGAAGAAGCCACCGAAGCGCCCGCAGAGAGCGCGGAGGGCGACGTTGAAGAAGCCCCCCTGGATCTCAATACCTCTATCTCCGGCCTGGAAACTCTTAATAGTTATCGCAATACCTTCCGCATTGACTGGAATGGTACCAAGGCAGGAGAACCCGTCACTGGCTTTCTAGCCATGAACGGTGCTTATGTGCGCGAACCAGCGGCGCAGGAGATACATTTTGAGGGTCAGGGCTTCATTGAGGGAGAAGACCAGGGTCCGAGTAAGGTCACCTTCGTCCAAGTCGGCGATACCGCCTGGTTTTACGAAAGTGAGTCCGATACCTGGTCACAACTTCCGGCTGGCAGCCTTGACTTTGCGGGAGGCTTTTTCTTCGCTCCGCAAGAGTTCCTATCTGACTTCAATACCGACAAGGGCCGGCGCAGCCTGTTGCCGCAAGAAGTAAACGGGGTGCAATGCTACAAATACACCTTTGACGAAAAAGATTTCATAGGCCAAGAGGACCCCACGCAGGGCGAGGTGACCCGCGCTAAGGGCGAAGCCTATGTGGCTGTGGATGGCGGCTATGTCGTAAGGTTCAACGTTGACGCCGACGTGCGCTACACCGACCCGGGTCAGGTGTTTCAAGATGGCACCATGACTATGGCCTTCGACGTTTTCGACATCAACCAGCCCATCACCATCGAGCCCCCGGCCGAAGCAAAGGCCCAGGCGGGGGGACGTGAGGACATCCCCATGCTGCCCGACGCTCAGGTGGAATTCTCGAGCGCTGGAACGATCAGCTATCGAACCGACAGTGGCGTAGAGGAAGCCGCCCAGTTCTACGAGGATGAAATGCCCAAGAACGGCTGGAAGGCTAAGGAAGAGAATGCGATTTTGCCTGAGAGCGCATTTTTGGGTTATACTAAAGGTGATGAAACGGCCACGCTCTTCGTTGGTGCCGATGAGAATGGAACCAGCGTGTTGATAACCGTGGCTAAGGAATAGCAAAGAGTCAGATAAGCCTCCCGGAGCGAAGCCCCCCCACGGGGCAGGTTGCCAAGGAGGGCAATTTTGTGTCGCCAAGCTCGAATAAACCTGCCCCGTGGGGGGGCTTCGCTCCGGGAGGCTGAGCAGTTGCTCCAAATTGAAAGTGCCTCTTGCATCAACGAGGACCACTATGTCCGGCCTAATCAAGACGTACCGCAACTTTTCGAAAGTAGGTCATCCCTTCAGTGGCCTAGGGCCTGGGGTTAGAAGGCTGGTAGTTACCATGCCTGGCCCCGGCCGATTTTTGACTTTCCTCCCCTCTTCATCCAGCACCTGGCGAGGGACGATTTTTGACTTCTGCAAAATGATCCCTCGCGCCCTGGGTTGCTGGACTTAGTGCCCATCCCAAATCCTGCTCAGGGCGGACAACGAAGTGCCCCTTGGGTACAACGTGCCCCTTGGGGTACAGTCCGCCGCTGGACCGTTTTCCAGCGGGGCAGTTGAGAATTTTGGGATAAGCGTTTAGTGCCCCACTTTGCACGTCTTCTCAACTGAATCCAAAAGTAGTGGATAAACAGAAATAGGCCAGCCGTAGCTTGAAGTGCGAACCTATTTCAAAGCTGAGACCGCCTTGAGCAGAGCCCGTGAGCGGTTTATCCGCCTTTCTCCAGCAGAAAGGCGGATGCGCGGCTTGGTTTCAGGCTGAAGGTGGACGCCAGCGGTGTCCTCTTCTTGGCCCGCAGGCTGGCCCTCGGCCAATCCGTCGTGCAGAAATCGTATCAAACAATAAATGGAGTGGAACACTTATATAATACCCACGTGCGTTGGGTATAACGCAAGACGAGGAGGTCTCTCATGGAAACCCAGATTCTTGAAGAAAAGGTGATGATGCTGCCTGGCCCCAAGGCACGGAACGTCGTGGAGCGCGACATCTACTCGGTTTCCCAGTCCTACGCCCGGGATTATCCCTTTGTGATGTCTCATGGGCGCGGCAGCGAGGTGTGGGACGTGGACGGCAATCGCTTTGTAGACTTCACGGCTGGCATCTCGGTCACGTCCACCGGGCATTGCCATCCAGAGGTGGTGCAGGCCATCAAAGACGCCGCCGATAAGTTCATCCATATCTCTGGCGACTTCTACCACGAAAGCATGGCCCAGTTGGCCGAGAAGTTGGATGAAATCGTGCCCATCCAAGAGCATTGCCAAACTTTTTTCACTAATTCGGGTACCGAGTCAGTGGAGGGAGCGATCAAACTGGCGCGCCGGGCGACCGGCCGCTCGCGTTTCATCGGCTTCATCGGCGCCTTTCACGGACGTACCATCGGATCGCTGGCCTTCACTGCCAGCAAATACACGCAGCAACAGGAATTCTTCCCGACGATGCCCGGCGTAGTGCACATTCCTTTCCCCAATCCCTATCGCCCCTTGCTGGCTGGCGAGGATCAGGGACTGGCAGTGCTCAATTACCTCGAAAACGTCGTCTTTCAGACCTTTGTCCCTCCCGATGAGGTAGCTGCTGTTCTGCTCGAACCCATCCAGGGTGAGGGAGGATACATCGTTCCGCCGGATAGCTTCATCCCTGGGCTGCGTTGGTTGTGCGACAAGTATGGCATCCTGCTCATTTCCGATGAAGTGCAAAGCGGCATCGGGCGCACCGGCAAATGGTTTGCCATTGAGCACTGGGGCGTCGAGCCCGACATTGTGCTCACCGCCAAAGGTATCGCCAGCGGCATGCCGATGGGGGCGTTCACAGCCCGCGAGTCAATCATGAGGGAGTGGGGCCGCGGCGCCCACGGCAATACCTACGGCGGCAACCCCCTTTGTATGGCGGCCGCCCTCACCACGCTGCGCCTGGTTGAGGATGGGATGATAGAAAACGCCGCCCGCATGGGCGAGTATTTCCGCCAGCAGGTACGCCAGATGATGGACCGTCACCCCACCATCGGCGATGTGCGGGGCAAAGGCTTAATGGTCGGCATGGAACTGGTAAC
>JAHELX010000828.1 GCA_024643945.1 Anaerolineales bacterium | reverse complement strand
CCAATTATAGTGGAAATAGAGGCATGATCCGTGATCGATCAGCCACAGCTCCTCCTGCCAGAGGAGCAGGTTCACGTTCCGCGCTGTGCGGTCCACGTTCGTCATGTAGGCATCAAACCAGACGATCGCCGAAGCAAGGTCTGGCGCAGGCGGTGGTTGCAGCAGTAGATTGAAAGCGAAGGCATTGGGGAGGTAACGTAGTCCCAGATTGAGGCCGACGCTTGCTTTGAGGAGATCCCGAATCTCCGCATCTGGCTCTGAGGGTCCTAGAGCCGGGTCGAGCTCGATGAAGACGATCTCCGGCACCCGCAGTCCCAGCCGCCGGCCGATTTCTCCAGCTACCAACTCGGCGATCAATGCCTTGGGTCCGTGCCCGGCTCCACGAAACTTCATGACATAGAGCGGCCCATCATCCGCTTCGACAATCGCCGGGAGCGACCCCCCTTCTCGCAGTGGCGTGATATATTTGCTAGCAGTGACGGTTTTTATCATATTCAGTTGGTTCTTGCTATCCTTTAACTCATTCATAATTGTGTCATTGACATAAACAGTATTAGCTCAATTGACAGTATGCTGATGATACCACCTTATGACGCAATCATCAACCCATGACCTCCGCCACAACATTGCATTTGGCTCCATCATAAGGGAAAGACGTCACCTTGTCAACAATACTTGACATAATGTTACCAACCTAAGGGGCGGTCTTGCGGGCTATCCGATCATACTCTGATCGCCTGACCAACGAAAAGCCTCGCCATCTGGCTGGTTTGCAAGCTCGCTAGATGCCGGATGTCTCTCGCGGTGTTTTTGGGTTATACTATGAGCATCAGATGGAAGATAAAAAACACCAACGAAGGTGCGTTACTTTATGAAGACCAAATTGCTGATCACGTTGCTGGCCGTCGGACTGTCGCTCCTGGTGGGCTGTACCCGGTTTTCAGCTCAGACTCCGCAAGCTGATCAACTGAACTTCAAAGTGCAATTGGGTATCAACGCTGACGGTGAGACTGTCGCCCAGCTTGGGGTAGACAATGCAGGCACCGAAAAATTTCCTGGAGACAAGACCTTTAACGGGGAGATGGAATTACGCGATGAAAGCGGAAATCAGCGAGCCAGTGCCCAGGTGCTGCCGTTGGCTCCTTTAGCGCCGGGAGAGACGGAATTTCCCCTGGAGTGGACGGGCAAGCTGGCGCCGGGGAGGTACCAGTTGACTTGGGGTGCGCCAGCCTATGGCTCCACAACGGTCAACTTCACCATCGTCGAGCGCGACGGGGTGTTGTCCATTGGCGAACAGACATCCGTCACTTCTACCCCATTACCTCCATCGCCGACAGCGTCCGGCGGAAAGTCTGATCGCTGAATCCGCACTCTGTTTGGTTACTGTTCACCCTCCCGGAGGGTAGACTGAAGGGAACCCTGACGGGCGCTGTGGCGTCTCAACCATAGTGGGGAGCGTCGGCAAAACGTCCGCTGGACGCTGGTTGCCCGTCCTGGCATTTTTTGTAGCGAATGCTATAATTGAGGGGTATATCCCAAGAAAAGGAGAGAGGATGAAACGGTTTGGGGTTGTCGTATTCATTCTCCTGGCATTGTTGGGCAGTGGCCTGGGAGCGTCTGCCAGTTTACCCTCTGGCCTGGCGATGGAAGCCGAAGCCGCTTTTGATGGCTACTTCAAGTACGGCGAGTGGTTGCCGGTTTGGGTTCAACTGGAAAACAGCGGACCTGACCTGGAGGCTGAGGTACGGGTGCGCGTTACCGGCGGTGCGGGTGTGGCAACCTTCGTCGCCCCAGCACCGCTGCCTACCGGTTCGCGCAAGCGCATCCCGGTCTACGTCCTGCCCAGCAACTTTTCTCACCAATTGGAAGTGCAATTGGTCGCGGACGACGATGTGCTGCTTTCCCAAAAGGTTCCGGTCAAACCCCAGGCTAACGTCACTTACCTGGTGGGTTTAGTGGCGCCGGAACGAGGCGCTCTCTCGTTGCTCCAGGGTGCGTCATTGCCAGGGAATCGCTCCAAAGAGGTCATCGACCTTTCCCTGTCAGAGCTGCCAGAGCGGCTGGAGGGATTGCGTTCTTTCGACTGCCTCATCTTGAACGATGTGGACACGAGTTCGCTCAAGCCCGAACAGAAAGCAGCGCTAGAAGCCTGGGTGAGCCAGGGCGGACGCCTGGTAATTGGGGGCGGGGCAGGCGCCCTGCGTACGACCGCCGGGTTACCTGGTTCACTACTTCCATTGGTGCCTGGCAGCGAGGTGGAGATGGACGCGCTGCCGGGACTGGCCGACTTTACAGGGGGGGATACCGTCCGCGTGCCGGGGCCATTCGTCGTGGCTACCGGCGAGATGAGCGAGGGCCGCACCTTGGTCGCCCAGGATGGCGTTCCTCTGGTACGTGCCCGGAACGTCGGCGGCGGTTGGGTGTATTTCGTGGCCCTCGATTTGGCCGCCTCCCCCTTTGACGCCTGGACGGGGACCACTCCTTTCTGGGAAAAGCTGATGTCACCTGGCGCAGCTTATCCAGAGTGGCTGCCACCCGACATGTCTGCCCGGCAGATGAAGTCAGGCCAGATGAGCTATGCCCTCTCGAACTTGCCGTCGCTGGATCTCCCTTCCATTCGTGGGTTGGGAGTGTTGCTATTGCTTTACGTGGTGCTGGTTGGTCCGGTCAACTACCTGGTCCTGCGTTGGAAGAAACGTCTGCACTGGGCCTGGGGCACCATCCCGCTTATCACGGTTGCTTTTTCTGCCGGCGCTTTTGGTTTGGGCTATGCGTTACGCGGCACAGATCTGATCCTCAACAAAATTGCTGTGATTGCGCTGCAACCGGATGGTACGGCGGGTGTGACCAGCTACCTCGGGCTCTTTTCTCCGGCACGGCAGTCCTATGAGATTGAAGTGTCAGGCAATGGCCTGCTCAGCCCCCTGGCTTCGGATTACAATCCCTGGGGACCAGGGGGCAC
>JAHELX010000148.1:6641-11053 GCA_024643945.1 Anaerolineales bacterium | reverse complement strand
CCATTCAGGAAAAACCATGTCTGTCAAATTAGAAGATATCGCCAGGGAAACAGGTTTCTCCATTGCTACGGTCTCACGGGTACTTGCCAATAGCGACTACCCGGTCAGTTCATCTGTCCGTGAAAAGATTCTCAACGTTGCGCAAGCTATGGGTTACAAGCCCAATATCGCAGCCCGTAGCCTGCGCAGCAACCGCACGCACACCATTGGGATCATCGTGGATGACATGATGAGCCCCTTTGTACCACCCATTGTACGAGGCATACAGGATTGCCTGTATGAGAATGACTTCTTGAGCGTCATCGTTAATTCTGATTGGGATCCCGATCAAGAGCAAGATGCCATCAATACGCTGATTAGCCGGCCGGTGGATGGCATCATCTTTGTAGAATATTCCCATCTTGTGCACAGCGAGATTTTGGAAGAGTCAAACAAACCCCGTATGTTCGTTCACCGCATCTTTGGTTCGCCGATAAAGAATTCTGTGGTGCCTGATGACCACTATGGCGCTGCACTGGCTGTGCGGCACCTGATTTCTCTAGGGCACCGCCGAATTGCCTACATCAATGGACCTGAAAACTGGCACAACTCCCAAACGCGCTACGTTGGTTACAAAGATGAATTGGAGAGCCATAACATATCACTTAATCCCGATCTGGTTCAACCAGGAGATTGGGAACTTGAAAGTGGATACCAGGCAACCCAGAACCTCTTAAGTCTCGATGACCCGCCCACCGCCATATTTGCGGCCAATGACTTGATGGCGCTGGGCGCAGTGTACGCGATCCAGGATATCGGACTGGATGTCCCCCAAGATATTGCCGTGATCGGCTATGATAACCGCAATTTTGCAAAGATCGTTCGTCCCAGAATAACCACGGTGGTGATGCCCGTTTATGAAATGGGCAGAGTTGCCACGGAATCATTGCTGGGGCAGATCGCAGAGGGGCGTGAAGAGATAGAAGAAATAAAGGTGCGGGGTGAGTTGATTATCCGTGATACGTGTGGCGCCGATGAAATCCACAAGGCCAGGGAGGAACTTAACCCCACAACCGCTTTCAGACGAATATTGTTGAACAAACAGCCAGAAGGCTAAATTGCTCAGACGAAAGGAGGTTTATGTCCTATTGTAGCCAATAGTTGACTGATCGCGTGAACTTTACCCACCTGATCCAAATGCATGCTTATGATGGAGGTACAAAATGAGGAAGAAAACCTTTTCAAGACGGGAGTTCCTGCGGTTAGCAGGAGTCACCGCTGCTGGCGGTGCGCTGGCCGCATGTGTCCCGGCCGCAGCGCCCACGTCTGCGCCCGCAGCCCCATCCACGTCTGTATCGGCTACCGAAGTTCCCGCGGTGACCGGCGGCCGGAAAGTCAGGATAGCGGTTGGCGGTTGGGCCGAACAGAATATGAAGGACCTGCTGGCGAAAACTGACTTCACCAAGCAGACCGGCATTGACGCCGAGATCGTGCTCAGGACAGACACCAAAGAGACAGAACTCGCTCGTTTGGCCGCTGCCGTTCAGTCCGGCACCAGTCCCTATGATGTGATTGACTTTGAAGATGAGCTGACGACCTCGTTCTCACAGGCCGGTTACGTGATTGGCCTGGATGATGTCCTGCCCTCTGATCTCTGGGATGATTTTTCGCCGGAAATGATCGCGTACAGTAAGACGTGGAGCACCTACAACGGCGAAACGTTCCGGGTCATCCACAACTGGGAGATGCCTTACTGGTGGTACCGGAAAGATTGGTTTGACGCCAAAGGCGTCGCCGTCCCTACGACCTGGGATGAGGTCAAGCCTTTAGGCAAGGTCTTTACCGATGAGAGCACGGGTGCGTGGGCCTCGGAAGATGGGTTGATGAAGGGTGCCTTTTTGAACGTTTACCTGGCCTGGATTACGCTGCAAGCCGGTGGCAACCCGTTTGACGTAGGTGAGCCGTACAAAATGGCCCTCGAATACATCTACGATCTCATGTACACCAGCAAGGTGCTCAATCCGGCTTCGCTGCAAAAGGACTATAATACGCAAAATGGCGACTATATCGGCGACAAGGTAGCCTTTATGCGGCAATGGCCTTTCTTCGGCGACACGGTCCGCAGTGCCGACAACAAGGCCTGGTTCAGCGAAGACAAAGTGACGGTCGCCTTACCGCCGGTCGGGCCGGGCGGCAAAGCAGGCTCCACCTATCCGGCAGGCTGGGGGTGGGGCATCATCAAGACCTCGCCCAATCTGGCCGAAGCCAAGGATACCTTAAAGTTCCTCGTCTCCAAAGAATTCGCAGTGGAGGCGATGAAGCTGACGCCTCCTGCCTTCTGGTTCTTGAGCGCCCGCAAATCCGTCCTGGCAGCCGCGCCCCAGGATAATTGGCTAGTCAAGCAGATGAAGATGTACACCGACGCGGGTGTTATCGGCGTGCGTCCCTTCCATCCCAGGTTTGTCGAGGCGCTGACCATTCTCGAGGATACGGCCGCAGCTTACCTCACCAAACAAATCAGCCTCGACGAATCAATGAAACAAGCCAAAGATCAACTGGCGAAACTTACCTAGTCGTTGCTGAGCAGTCCTGTTTCCTTGCCTGGGCGGCTTGGACCGCCCAGGCAAGTTAGATGGATTTGAACGGCGTGGGCCGCCCCTGCGCGAGGCTGGCTCACAAAATCGTTAACCGTCCAGGAGGCATCCGCCCGTGTCGGTCCTATCTAAATTCGCTTTATCTGAAGCTGCCCGGCGACGGTATACGCTCTTTATACTGTTAGTAGCCCCGGCTTTTCTGCTTCGGCTTTTGACCGCCGCTTATCCCATTTTGCAGACCATCTATCTAAGTTTTACCAACCTCGACCTTATCAAGAATACGAATGCTTTCGTCGGTTTGCAAAACTTTATGAACATGCCTGGCGATTATGAGGTCCGAGCGTCCGTGACCTTTACGATCATCTTTGTATTGGCCTCTACCGTCCTCGATTTGACGGTGGGCATGCTGATTGCGCTGCTGCTCAATGCCAGTTTTCGGGGAAGGGGTTTTGCACGTGTCATCAACCTCATTCCATGGGCTATTCCGACGATTGTAGCCGGATACGGTTTTCGTTGGCTGCTGGACGAGCAGTTTGGACTGCTTCCGTACTGGATAAACCAGCTCACCGGCCTTCGTCCGGTCATTTTTATTTCTCCGCTCGGGGCTCAATTGGCAGTGATACTGGTTTTTGCCTGGAAGAATGCCCCATTTGTGGCCATTGTCATGCTGGCTGGTCTGCAGGGTGTGCCGATGGATATCTATGATGCGGCTAAGGTTGATGGGGCCAATGCCTGGCAGCGATTCTGGCGCATTACCCTCCCGCTGATCATGCCGCTAACCGTCACGATGGTCTTGTTTTGGATGGTATGGTCACTGGCGAATTTCGACCTGGTGTACGGCTTGACCCAAGGGGGGCCGGGTGTAGCGACCTCTGTGTTGGCCTTGGAGATTTTCCGAGAGGGTATCATGTTCTTCAAGTTCGGATTTGCCTCCGCCCTCAGCGTGATCCTGCTTATCCTTGTGGCTATCCTGGGGGTCTTTGGGTTGTGGTTGTTCCGCAAAGCCGAAGTAAGCTATTGATTGTGGAGATAAGCAATGATCGAATCACAAATGACCAGGCCCTGGCGTTTCAAGTGGAATTCCGTCATCACTTATATGTGCTTTATCCTGTTCACCCTGATTGTCCTGGTGCCAATCTACTGGATGCTGAGATCGGCATTTTCCACCGGGACTGACCTGTTTAAAGTTCCGCTGATTTATTTGCCCACGCCGACTCTGAGAAACTTTCAAACGTTGATAGCTCAGGTTCCTTTCTTCCTGTACGTCCGCAACTCGCTTGCTTTTGCGGTGGGCACTACTCTTGTGACTCTGGTTGTCAGTTTCCTGGCTGCTTACGCCTTTGCACGCATTCAGTTCCCGGGCAGCGGCGTCATTTTGTGGATTCTTCTCTTAACCATGGCATTGCCCGATGTAGGCACCATCGTGCCGCTGTATCGGATCCTGAAAGAATTGCACCTTTTGGATACAGTCGGTGGTATAACACTGGTATTAAGCAGCACCCTGACTCCTTTTACGGTGTGGGTTTTGATCTCATTTATCAAGCAGGTACCTTACGAGATTGAAGAAGCGGCCATTATTGACGGGGCATCGCTTCCCCAGGTCTTTTGGCGTATCCTGGTTCCGGTAACGGCGCCTGGCCTGGTGACCATGGGGCTGATCAACTTCATTAATGCCTGGAACAACTTGTTGTATCCGCTGTCTTTCACGACCTCGCCCACCTCCAAAACCCTCAGCGTAGCTGTGACCGAGGTTTTTGCCGGGTATTCGCCGTATGGGAGACCCTGGGAACTTATTATGGCTGTGGGAGCGACGATGGTGATCCCGGTCGTGATTCTGGT